>CACYBC010000128.1 GCA_902772615.1 uncultured Ruminococcus sp. | reverse complement strand
CCCTCAGACACGCGAGCGACGCCGCGCCGGTATACCCGAAAAGGTTCAGCACTCTTATGTCCCTCCCGGCTCTGCCTATCAGATCCTCATAGATCTTCCAGTTCGCAGCCTGTTCGGGAAACACTCCGGTGTGCTTGAAATTCGTGGGAGTCACTATCAGTTTCAGGCCATTCCACTCCACGGACCACTCGTCAGGAAGCGTGTTCCTGTATTCCCAGGAGCCCCCTCCGCTGGATGAGCGGTGATATACCGCGTCGGCCGATCTCCATCTGTGATCCTTTTTTTCAGTCTTCCAGATCACCTGCGGATCGGGGCGCACAAGAAGATAGCTGCCCCATCTTTCCAGCCTGTTTCCGGATGAAGCATCTATCAGTTCGTAATCTTTCCAGCCTTCTGCAGCTCTCATCTGCGCTCCAGATCTTCAGTACAGAGAGGTCTGATTGTTATCCGACCCGCCCTGAAATTTGATTCCGAGATGATTGTAGGCAGCAGGTGTCACGCACCTGCCTCTCGGTGTCCTTGTCAGGAACCCTATCTGCATAAGATAAGGTTCGCACACGTCCTCAAGTGTGCCGGCATCCTCTCCGAGCATGGCCGCTATGGTCTCCAGACCGACAGGGCCTCCTGCGTAGCTGGTGATGACTGCCTTGAGCAGACGTCTGTCCAGCCCGTCGAGTCCGAGCTCGTCGATGCCCATCTTGTCCAGCGTCATATCAACGGTCTCGCGGTTGATGCTTCCGTCTCCCATGACCTGGCTGTAGTCCCTTACACGCTTGAGAAGTCTGTTGGCTATCCTTGGCGTGCCCCTTGATCTCTTTGCGATCTCAAGCGGGCCGTCGGGGTCAGTAATCGGAAGATCGAGTATCCCCGCCGACCTCGTTACTATCCTTGCGAGGTCTTCCGGCGAATACATGTCGAGCTTGAGAAGCATCCCGAAACGGTCTCTCATGGGCGATGAGATCATTCCGGATCTGGTCGTTGCTCCGATCAGCGTAAATGGCTTGAGATCGATGCGTATCGATCTTGCCGCAGGGCCTTTGCCGATGATGATGTCAAGAGAGAAGTCTTCCAGTGCAGGATAGAGCACCTCCTCCACCTGTCTCGACAGGCGGTGGATCTCATCTATGAACAGGATATCTCCCTGTGAGAGGCTCGTGAGTATAGCCGCGAGATCTCCCGGCTTCTCTATAGCCGGTCCGGACGTGACTCTGATGTTTACTCCCATCTCACGCGCCACGATCTGGGCAAGAGTGGTCTTTCCCAGTCCCGGAGGTCCGTAGAAAAGGATGTGGTCAAGCGACTCTCCCCTGTTCTTAGCGGCTGTAATGCTTACCGACAGGTTCTCCTTGAGCTGCGGCTGACCCACGAATTCGTCCAGGGTCAGCGGGCGCAGCGTCATCGATGTCTCTGCGTCCTCTTCCAGAAAATCCGGTTCAATTATTCTGTCGTCGAAAAAATCATCCATTACCGATTACCTTGAACTGAGTGATCTAAGTGCGGAGGTTATCATGTCTTCTGTGCTGAGATCCGACGGAAGTCCCGCAACGGCGGAAGCGGCTTCCGAATGAGAGAATCCCAGAGATATCAGGGCAGCGACCGCCTCCGAGGCAGCAGAACTGCTGTCGACCGTAGAAACGACTTCGCCTATACCCGTGATGTCCAGCTGCAGGACCTTGTCCTTTAGTTCATTCACTATCCTCTGAGCAAGCCTGGGTCCCACTCCGGGGCAGGCTGTGACAGCCTTGGCGTCGCCGCTGGCTATGAGCAGGGCAAGGCGGTCGGCATCATATGTGGACAGCACCGACAGCGCCAGTTTCGGCCCGACTCCGCTTATGGAGCACAGGAGCCTGAAGGCATCGCGCTCCTTCTGCGTCGAGAATCCGTAAAGGTCGACTCCGTTCTCCTTTACGGAAAGGACGGTGTAGACGAATGCGTTCTCTCCGGAAGCGGGGAGCATCGACAGGGTGTTGTTGGAGCAGGAGAACGAATAACCCACCCCGCCGCATTCAATCACGGCAAGATCGGTGCTCTTCTCCAGTAGTGTCCCTTTCAGTGAATAGATCATTTTATTCCTCTGTTATATTTAGCATACAGTTCTCCGAGCGTCGATGCGCTGGAATGCGCATGGCATATCGCAACGGCAAGGGCGTCCGCGGTATCGTCAGGTCTCGGTATCTTTTCCAGTCCGAGTATCATCCTCGTCAGTTCCATCACCTGCTTCTTCTCGGCCTTGCCGTAACCGGTGACAGCCTGCTTTATTGCCATCGGCGAGTACTCGTATATCGGAAGTCCGGCCTGCGCGGCCGCAAGCAGAGTCACTCCTCTCGCTTCGCCGACGCCTATGCCCGTGGTGACGTTATTCACGAAGTAAAGCTTTTCAACGGCAAGGACTTCCGGTCTTGTCCTGTTGATCACGGTGTTGAGACCGTCATATATCGTCATCAGACGCTTTTCAAAAGGAGTGTCGGGTTCAGTGGTGATGGCACCGTATGCGGCGACATGAAAAGTATTGTTGGTAAAGTAGTCGATCACTCCGTAACCGACTATCGCGTATCCGGGGTCAATGCCCAGTATCCTCATTCCATCACCGCCTTTGCCTTCCAGTAATTATACCACAAAACCATATGCCAATCTGCATATAAACGACATCCGTCCGGCATCAGATGCCGGACGGAGTTCTGTTTGCGCGATATCAGCCAAGTTTGCTGATGCTCTCTGTGATCATGGCCTTCTTGGCTACGAGTTTTTCCAGCTTGTCCCTCTCTCCCGCCACGACGTTCTCGGGAGCCTTGCTCAGGAACTGCGGATTGGAGAGCCTTCCTTCAAGTCCCGCCATATCCTTCTCCACTGCCTTGAGTTCCTTTTCGAGCCTTGCCAGTTCCTTCTCCCTGTCGACGAGTTCGGAAAGAGGAATGAGCGCTCTTGCGCTGTCGGTGACCGCCTGCACCGCATCGGGAATGTCGAATTGGGTCCCGACTGTGACCGTAGCGGCCTTGGCCAGGCGTTTTATGAACTCGGAGCCGGCCTCAAAGACAGCGGTCTCCTGTGTCTCGATGGAGATATCGAGCAGCTTGGAGGGCTGCACGTTCTTTTCAGCGCGGATCGCTCTGACAGCCTTGATGACATCCATTATCTTGCCGAAGCGTTCCGTATCCTCCGTGAAACAAAGCGAAGCGTCAAATTCCGGCCACCTGGATATCATGATGCTCTCGCAGGAAGTCGGGAGCGCTTCATATATGGCTTCCGTGATGAAGGGCATGAACGGGTGCAGCATCTGCAGGATCCTGGTAAAGGTATACACCAGCACCTGCTTGCAGGATCTCTTCCTCGTCTCGTCATCGGAGTTGAGTCTGAGTTTTGCCAGTTCCACGTACCAGTCGCAGAATACATCCCATGCGAAATCGTACACCTTGGAAGCCGCGATGCCCAGCTCGAAGTGCTCCATGTTCGCGGTGACTTCCTGGATCACGTTCTCGAGCTGAGTGAGTATCCACTTGTCCTCTATCTCAAGGACATCGGGAAGCTTATCGGGCTCAACGTCATCCACATCGTTCATAAGAATGAACCGTCCGGCGTTCCACATCTTGTTGCAGAAGTTCCTGGCCGCGATCATCTTCTCATCGGAGTAGCGCATGTCGTTTCCGGGGCTCACGCTGCTCGCCAGCATGAACCTGAGTGCGTCGGTGCCGTATTCGTCAATGGCATCCAGCGGGTCGATCCCGTTTCCGAGAGACTTGGACATCTTTCTTCCCTGCGCGTCTCTGACCAGGCCGTGGATGAACACCGTTTTGAACGGTATCTCTCCCATGTGCTCGATGCCGGAGAATATCATCCTGGCGACCCAGAAGAAAATGATGTCATAACCAGTGACGAGCGTATCCGTGGGATAGAAGTACTTCAGTTCCTCCGTGTCCTCCGGCCAGCCCAGGGTCGAGAAAGGCCAGAGCGCCGAGGAGAACCAGGTATCAAGGGTATCCTCGTCCTGATGCACTTTTCCGCCGCACTTCGGGCAGCACTCAGGCTGTTCCTTGGCCACAATGACCTCGCCGCAGTCGTCGCAGTAGTATGCAGGGATCCTGTGTCCCCACCAGAGCTGACGGCTGATGCACCAGTCCTTTATGTTGTACATCCAGTTGAAGTATGTCTTTGCGAAGCGTTCCGGGACGAATCTGACAGAGCCGTCCTCCACAGCTTTGATAGCGGGCTCAGCCAGAGGCTGCATCTTTACGAACCACTGCTTGCTGATGCGGGGCTCCACTGTGGTCCCGCAGCGGTAGCAGGTGCCGACATTGTGCTTGTAGGGCTCTACTCTGACCAGGAATCCGCCGTCCTCCAGATCCTTCACGATCTGTCTGCGGCATTCATAGCGGTCCATTCCGCAGTATTTTCCGCCGTTCTCGTTGACGGAGCCGTCCTCATTGAGGACATTGATGATCTCCAGGCCGTGCCTGAGTCCGACCTCATAGTCGTTGGGGTCGTGAGCGGGCGTGATCTTTACGACGCCGGTCCCGAAATCCATCTCAACATAATCGTCTGCGACCACCGGGATCTCCCTTCCGACTATGGGCAGGGTGACGGTCTTACCGACAGCGTCCCTGTATCTGTCATCGTTGGGATTCACCGCAACGGCTGTGTCGCCCAGCAGTGTCTCCGGCCTCGTGGTGGCAAGTTCGAGATATCCGCTGCCGTCGCTGAACGGATATCTGAGGTGCCAGAACGATCCGTCCTGTTCCTCGAACTCGACTTCAGCGTCGGAAATGGAGGTCTTGCAGTGAGGACACCAGTTGATGATCCTCTCTCCCCTGTATATCAGCCCTTTTTCATAGAGCTTGCAGAAGACGTCCAGAACAGCCTTGGAACATCCTTCATCCATCGTGAATCTCTCACGGTCCCAGTCGCAGGAACTTCCGAGGTACTTGAGCTGTTCGTCTATCCTTCCGCCGTACTGCTCTTTCCACTTCCAGGCTCTCTCAAGGAACCCTTCTCTTCCGATGTCGTCCTTGGTGATGCCTTCCTCTCTCATCGCTTCCACGATCTTTGCCTCGGTCGCTATGGAGGCGTGGTCGGTACCGGGCAGCCAGAGCGCGCTGTAGCCCTGCATCCTCTTGAGCCTTATGATCACATCCTGCAGAGACATATCGAGGGCATGCCCCATATGCAGCTGTCCCGTGATGTTGGGAGGCGGCATGACTATGGTATAGGGGGTCTTTTCGGGGTCACATTCGGCGTGGAAATATCCGGATTCCATCCAGTTCGAATAGATCCTGGATTCCACTTCCTTGGGGTTGTACTGTTTTGCCAATTCTTTCATTTTTCTTTTTCCTTATCAAAAAATCCCGAAGCAAACGCTTCGGGACGATCTCAGACCGCGGTACCACCCGAGTTGTCCTTGCGGACCTCTCTGTGCTCCTTAACGCGGAGGGACGGATCCGGCTGACAGATTCACCGGACCGGCTCAAAAGCGACCATGACACACCGTGAAACACCGCACTCTCACCTTCCAGCGGCTCTCTTCGATCCCGTGTGAGTCAACCTCTTTATCAATGCCGTTAACAACGTAGATTCTATAACCTGGCTGTTTTAAAGTCAACTCCTGGAAAGATCCCTGTCGACGTACAGGTTCTTTCCCTGCGTGATTATCTCGTCATAAAGCGACAGAAGCGAACTGCTGCCCTCTGTCACGGACGAGAGGACGAAATCCTCCGTCTCATAGATGATATCCACTTCCTTGAATCTGACCATGTTTCCGTATTTCACGAAAACGCCGAGTTTTCCGTCGATAAGGCGGAGAGCAGTCTTGCTGACCTTGATGCCCCTGTAGTTCGTGAACTTGATATCGACATCCTCATTTCTGAGCACTGCCGCGGCGGGATTCATCCTGTCGAAGGAGAGCACGGCAACGGTATATTTCCCGTCCTCCGACGGCAGGAGCTTCTCCACGGTCGCCGGCAGATCATCAGCCGAGCTGTAGCTGAAATCGGCGGAATACTTCCTCCCGACTCTCAGCCTGGCGGCATCCTGCGGATCAAGGACGCAGACGTAATACCAGGTATAGTCGGACAGTATCTTGTAGTTGTCGCCGTTGTAGCTGTAGTCGCCGTGGTTCTTCTCTATGGCAGCCTTTATCTCTTCCGCCGTCATTCCGTCAAGATCCTCAGGCGCGATAGTCGTCTCGCATCCGTCGGTGAACGACACGAAGAAACCGGATTCTTCCGACACGACATATCCCGTCGGCTGCATGTCAGAAGACTCCATCGACGAGATAAGTGCCCGGACCGCCTCCGCTCTCGCCGAAGTGTCCACCGTTCCGCCGGCGGAGATCTCATAGCTTGAAAGATATGTTATGAGACTTCTCCTCACATAATTTATCTCCGTGAGATCGTGATGACCCACGTCTGCGGAATAGCTGCTCAGAAGCCCGTAGACGGAGCGTCTTATGGATTCCAGGTTCGTGTTTCCCCTGTTCCCTTTTGACAGGTCCGTCAGGATGTCAAGTTCCCTTCGGAGCTCGTCAATGCGCATGTTCCTCACGGCAGCGGCGGAATCCTTATAGTACTCAGCCACCTTCTCGCCTTTGGCGACCTTGTCTCCGTCCGCCACGAGGAAGTACTTGACTCCGGAACCGTCGGAAGACACGCTCTCGGGTCTTACCGCCGTACCGGAAGCAGTGATCTGGTCCGACAGTTCGCACAGTACCGCAACTTCGGTGCGGTATGAAGGATATGTCACCAGATAGATCTGCATGGCGACATAGAGCACTATCAGAGCGGTCAGAAGACCGATTATCAGTTTTGCTCCCGATGACCTCATATCAAAAACTCCAATCCGCAAGGCCGATGACCTGATCGGCCATCCTCCCCGTATCTGTAATGTCAGAGAACAGCGTGGTGAAGTCCTTCTCCCTCCTGAACCAGGTCAGTTGACGCTTTGCATAATGCCTCGTGGCTTTCTTCAGGTCAGACAGACAGTCCTCAAGGGACCTTGTTCCTTCAAAATAACCGAAGAATTCCTTGTATCCTATCGCTGCACACGCGGTGGTGAAGCTGTCCCGGTTCTCATAGACATACCTCGCCTCGTCCACTATGCCGTCCTTCATCATAGCATCGCATCTTGCCTCGATGCGCCTGTAGAGCGCTTCTCTGGTGGAACAGCTGACCAGTATCCTGACTGCGCCGGGATACCCGTCTCCCCTGGATGCCTCGATCAGCTCAGACGGCGTGCTGCCCGACCTTATTATCTCAACGGCGCGTATGATGCGCTTGACGTCGTTGGCATTCAGTCTCTGCGCATATGCAGGATCCGCCTGTGCTATCTCCCTGAGAAGAGGAGCTGTCCCGTACATCTCGACAAATGCGTTCATCTCGTCTCTCAGTTCCTGGTCCTGAGATGCCGACGAAGAGAACACCGTGCCCGAGAGCAGCGATGTCATATACAGTCCCGTGCCCCCGCAGACTATGGCCGTAAGACCTCTGCCGTTTATGTCTGAGATGGCCTTTCTGGCGTCATCCACATAATCGGCCACGCTGTAGCGCTCACAGGGTTCCTTTATGTCTATCAGCCAGTGCCTGACTGCCAGGGTATCTTCTGCGGAGGGTTTGGCCGTTCCCACATCCAGTCCCCTGTAGATCTGCATGGAATCGCAGGAAACGATCTCCCCTCCGGTGCGGCGGGCGAGTTCCATGGCCAGGCTGCTCTTTCCGGAACCGGTAGGTCCGCCTATGGCTATGATCCTGTCAAACAATTCTTCCGAATCTCTTTTCGATCTCATTTTTGGACACGGTTATATATACAGGTCTGCCATGGGGGCAGAATTTCGGTACGTTTCCGCACAGTATCTGCTCTGCCAGCGCCACCATCTCGGTCTGCGAGGCCTTATGTCCCGCCTTGATGGCCGCCCTGCACGCAGAGGAGTGCATGAGCCATTCCCTGGCTTCAAAGGTGAGCGACTCGCTGTTTTCTATCAGTCCGTTGGCGATCTCTGTGACCGCGTCGGCCGCCGCGCTGTTCTTGAGATAAGTGGGTATCTCCCTTACAGCGACTTCCCTCTCTCCCAGTTCGGATACAGAGAAGCCCAGTTTTTCAAGCGCTTCCGTGTTGTCCAGAAGCGCCTGCTTCTCGTCAGGCGAGAGAGATACTACCACAGGTTCAAGCAGGATCTGACTGTCCACATTCTGATGGGCGTCCCTTATGAGTTCATACAGCAGCCTCTCGTGAGCGGCGTGCATGTCTATCATTACCATCTGGTCTCCGGCCCCTGCGACGATATATGTGTCGAACAGTTCGCCCACGACCCTGAGGTGATCCTCCCTGAAGAGGACCTGCTCTTCATCCGCAGCCTTTTCCGGTTCAGGATCGAAGGATGTCTGTACCGGTGCGGAAGTTATATCCGTTTCCGGGAATATATCGAGAGAGGACGGTCTGACAGGAGCCGGTCCGGTGTCTTCCGAACCGTCTATCCGCACCAGATCCTCAAAGATCTCCCTCGCGGGATCCCTGAAGCCGGACGGTACCCTCTCCGAATGGAAGGAGATGTTTCCGCCGCCTGCCGGGCGGTCTGCGGCTCTTGTCTCCTGCACGGCAGGGGCTGCCGCCTCAGTATCCGCAGCAGTAACTGTCTGCCCGTCTGATGAAACATCAGAGACGGCCAGTTCCGGCGTAGCCGATCCGAGCTGCTGCACCGTCTCGCGGACAGCTCTGTATACGGCACGGGTCACTGATCTTTCATCCGTGAATCTTATCTCCGTCTTCGCGGGATGGACATTGACATCGACAGCATCAAGAGGGACCGTGACTGAGATGACGAACGCAGGGAATTTGCCCTGCATCATGAATCCCCTGTAAGCTTCCTCGGCCGCGGCCTGTATCGATCTGCTGCGTATGTAGCGTCCGTTTACCGATATATGCTGCAGGCTCCTGCTTGCCCTGGACTGCATCGGAGAAGATATGTATCCGCTGACCGCCACGCTCTCTCCGGGGGCTGTGGAGATCTCTCCCATTCCGGACGCGATCTCTCTCGGGAAAAGGTCGAAGACTGCGGAATAAAGGCCCTGTCCCGTTGTGCGCAGGACCAGTTTTCCTTCCCTGATCAGCCGGAATGAAACATCCGGTTCCGACAGTGCTATATGCCATATCAGCTGTTCGCAGGCGTTGCCTTCCGCGACATCTTTCTTGAGGAATTTCATCCTGGCGGGCGTGTTGTAAAAGAGGTCGGTCACAGTGACATTGGTGCCTGTGGGAGTTCCGCACTCCTGCAGGGAGACTTCCTTCCCGCCTTCGATGATATATCTGAATCCATGGACGTTCTCGGGAGTCTTGGTAGACAGTCTTACTCTTGAGACCGCCGCGATGGCTGCCAGAGCTTCTCCCCTGAACCCGAGGGATCCGATGGAGTTGAGATCCTCTTCGCTGCTGATCTTGCTGGTGGCGTGCCTGAGGAATGCGGTCCTTATATCGTCTTCCTCGATCCCCTTGCCGTTGTCAGTGACGGATATCATACCGAGGCCGTGGTTCCTCAGCTCGATATCTATCCTGTCAGCCCCGGCATCGAGCGCGTTCTCGACCAGTTCCTTGACGACAGAAGCAGGGCGTTCGACCACCTCTCCGGCGGAGATGAGCTCCCTTACTCTGTCATCGAGCACATGTACCAATCCCATTTTATTCCCTCTTCTTCCTGGCGGCCTTTATGAGTTTGTCCAGGATGCCCATCGCTTCCAGCGGAGTGATCGCCTCGATATGCATCCTGCTCAGTTCTTCCTCTATCTCACTCGTGTTCTCAACACTGGTGGTTATGATCCTTCTCTCGATGCGGTCAGGATTCTTCTCCTCCAGCGACGCAAGGATCTCCTTTGCCCTGTCTGTCACCTCAGACGGCACACCGGCAAGGTTTGCGACCTCGATGCCGTAGCTGTCGTCAGCTGGCCCTTCCACTATCCTTCTAAGGAAAGTTATCGTATCGCCCCTCTTCTTGGCGGCGATGTTGTAATTCTTGAGGTTGCTGAAATCCGCATCCATGTCGGTGAGTTCATGGTAATGCGTGGCGAACATGGTCTTGCAGCCTATGCCGCCCTCCGAGCAGATATACTCGATGACGCTCCTGGCTATGCTCATTCCGTCATAAGTGGATGTGCCTCTTCCGATCTCATCCAGGATGACCAGGCTTCCGGGTCCCGCATTCTCCAGTATCTCGGCCACTTCCTTCATCTCCACCATGAACGTGGAGTCGCCAGAGAACAGATCATCGCTGGCTCCCACACGCGTATAGATGGAATCCACCACCCCTATCCTCGCGGATGCGGCAGGCACGAAGGATCCTATCTGGGCGAGGATGGTGATAAGAGCCACCTGTCTCATGTATGTGGATTTTCCGGCCATGTTGGGCCCCGTGATCAGATTGACCAGATTGTTCCTGCAGTCGAGGTTCGTGTCGTTGGGGACGAACATCTCGTCCCTGAGTACCAGCTCAACGACCGGATGTCTGCCGGAAGTGATCCTTATCACGTCGCTGCTGTCGACTTCAGGCCTGCAGTAGCCGTTGTCCCGCGCCAGTTCTCCAAGCGCGCAGAGAACATCGATGTACGCCACAGCGTAGGATGTGTCCTGTACGCGCTGCAGGTTGTCGGTAAGCTTCTGGCAAAGCCGGTCGTAGAGATCCCTCTCGAGAAGATCGAGCCTCTCTCCGGCTGAAAGGATCCTGTTCTCAAGATCCTTGAGTTCTTCGGTTATGTATCTCTCACCTGTCGTGAGCGTCTGTTTTCTAATGAAATAATCCGGAACCGAATCTATGTTCGATTTGGATACTTCGAAATAGTATCCGAACACCCTGTTGTATCCGACACGCAGATTCTTGATCCCGGTCTTCTCCTTGGTGGACTGCTCCAGTTTGGCCAGATATGACTTGGAATCATGCAGAAGTTCCCTCAGTTCGTCTATCTCTGGGTTCCTTCCCTGTCTTATGTATCCGCCGTCTTTCAGAAGTGCCGGAGGATCGTCAGCTATGGTGGAGTTGATCTCCTCCTTGAGATCGTCAAGCGTATCAACGGCGGAAGCAAGCCTGCGCAGCAGCTTCGTGCGGAAGGACGCCGACAGGGCCTTTATCTCCCCTAACCTGACCGATGTGGCTGAGAATGCTATGAGATCCCTGGGCGTGCATTTTCCGTACATGATCCTGGTCATCAGCCTCTCAAGGTCGAATACCCCCTTCAGGCTGTCGGACAGCTGGGCGCACAGCACCGAGTTATTGTTGAACTCCTCAACGGCATCCAGTCTCAGATTGATCTGCACAGGATCCAGCAGAGGTTTTTCCAGGAAAGTCCTCAGAAGCCTCTTGCCCATGGATGTCGAGGTCCTGTCTATGGCCCACAGCAGGCTTCCGCGCCTCTCGCCGGACCGCATGGTCTCGGTTATCTCCAGGTTCCTGCGGCAGCTCTCGGGCAGGAGCATGTAGTCCCTGGAACTGAAGAAATCCGCAGAGCAGAGCCTTTTCAGTCCCGAGAACTGTGTCTCGCCTATGTATCTGATGAGCGCTCCCGCAGCGGAAACAGCGTGCCTGTGCCTGTTCACTCCCAGTGACTTTACCGTATCGGCATCAAACTGCTCGGTGACGGTCCGGGCTCCCGAATCGGCATCGAAATATGCCGCGGAGAGTCTCTGGAATGAGATGGTGTTCTTTGAGAAGAACGCGGATATCCCGCTGTCCGAGTTTATATCGCTGTTGCACAGTACCTCTCTGGGGAGATACCGCGACAGTTCCAGGAGCACTTCGCGCAGTCCTCCTTCTCCCTCGGTGACATGCAGTTCGCCGGTGGATATGTCCGCGAACGCGGCCCCGTAGCGGGAGCCGTCGATATATACGGCAGCCGCGTAGTTGTTCCTGGAATCCTCCAGCACATCGGTGTCCGTAAGCGTACCGGGCGTGACTATCCTGACTATGTCTCTCTTTACCAGCCCCTTGGCCTTGGCGGGATCTTCCATCTGCTCGCAAATGACGACCTTGTATCCCTTCTCTACGAGCCGGGACACATATCCGTCCACCGCATGATAGGGCACGCCGCACATGGGGGCCCGCTGAGGCAGACCGCAGTCTCTCCCGGTGAGCACCAGCTCAAGCTCTCTGGAGGCGGTGACGGCATCATCAAAGAACAGCTCGTAGAAATCTCCGAGTCTGTACATCAGCAGCTTGTCCGGATGCTGTTTTTTGACTTCGATATACTGTCTCATCATGGGAGACAGCTGAGCAGTCACCTCTGGAAACGCCATTTCAGTCTACCGTTCTTTCCAGTATTTTTTCAGCCGCAGCTGCCGCAGGAACTGCAGTCTCCGCTGCAGCCTCCGGCTGATTCCTCGACCGTGAAGGGATCTTTTCCGTTGATCGACGCGGCAAGGATCTGGTAGATGAAGTTGAGTTCCCTCTCCATGTAATCCTTGCTCACCACGTAGTTACGCATGTTCTCGTTGGACATGATGCCGTTATAGGCTTCGTTGAGCTCATCGGTATATCCCGCGATCTTCTCGTCGTCCTTCTCAGTCTCCTTCATCGCTCTCTGCAGATTCATCTGCGCGATGTTGAAGGAGGAGATCATGGCCTGGAGCTCGTCATCCTCATCGTTTCGCTGGTTTGCGAGCTGATAGCTGAAGTATTCCTCGGTCTTCTGGATCTCGGCGCCGAGCTCACGCGCAAGTTCTATGATCCTGTTGTTCTCAAACATTTTATTCTGCCTTTCCGTATAATCTTCTGTTTATGTAATCGGTGATGGTGATGTCGCAGAAACTGTTGATCTCTGCGCTGCCCGTCACTGTGACTTCCGCGTTGTTGTTTATCCTGCACTCGAAAGTGCCGTCCTGCAGGTATCCGGTGCAGATGCCCCTCTGCTTCGTTCCGACGAGTCCGAGCTCAAGCTTCTCCGTCACCTTCCTCTGTATCTCGTTGAGGGCGTTGAGGCGCTGCGCCTTTACGCTGTGCGGAGTGTCGTCCGGCATCTTCGCAGCAGGAGTCCCCTCCCTCTTGGAATATATGAAACTGAAGGTGGCATAGTAGTTCGCTTCCTCTATCAGCGAACAGGTCTGCAGGTACTCCTCTTCCGTCTCTCCGGGGAATCCCACTATGATGTCGGAGGTGAAGTATACGTCCGGTATAACGCTTCTCGCGTAGTTTATCAGCTCCATGTACTGCTCTCTGGTATAGTTGCGGTTCATGAGCTTCAGGATCCTGTCGGATCCTGACTGGACCGGAAGATGTATGTGCCTGCTGATCTTGCCGCATTCGGCGATGGTGTCGAAAAGCTTCTTTGATGCGTTCTTGGGATGGCTCGTCATGAATCTGATGACGAAATCGCCTTCGACGTCATTGAGCATCCTGAGAAGATCCGGGAAATCCACTCCGAAGCCTGAGTTGTTGCCGTACGAGTTGACGTTCTGTCCCAGGAGCATTATGTCCTTGCAACCGGCCTGCACGCACTCGCGGAACTCCTTCACCACGTCCTCCGGCCGTCTGCTGCGCTCTCTTCCCCTCACGAGAGGGACCACGCAGTAGCTGCAGAAGTTGTTACAGCCGTACATTATGGGCAGATACGCCCTGCATCTCTCCATGTCCCTGACCGCGGGTATGCCTTCATTGAGGGTATACTCGCTGCAGGAAGGATCCAGCAGGCGCTTTCCTGTATCCAGGAAACCCGAGATCCTGTCCGGCAGTTCGGATATGTTATTGGTGTTGAATATTATGTCGACATAAGGATAGCTCTTCCTGATGCTGTCCGCTATGTGGGGCTGCTGCACCATGCAGCCTCCCATGATCACTATGACCTCGGGGCGTTCCGCTTTTACGGACTTCATCGCTCCTATGTTCCCGAACACCCTGTCCTCGGCATGGCCGCGCACAGCGCATGTGTTGAAGATCACTATGTCCGCAGCGGAGGGATCATCGCACACGATGCATCCGAGCCCTTCCATGAGTCCCCTGATCTTCTCGGAGTCGGCGACGTTCTGCTGGCATCCGTAGGTGCGGATGAACAGCTGCGGCTGACGGCCGAAACGCTCTCTCAAGGCGCTGCTGAGTACTTCGTTGTTTATCATCTGGTTAGCACTTTCTTCAGATATTCCCCTGTAAATGAATCCGGAACCTCGGCGACCTCCTCGGGAGTCCCCTCCGCGATCAGCCGTCCTCCTCCGTCACCGCCTTCAGGCCCCAGATCTATGACCCAGTCGGCGGACTTTATGACGTCCAGATTGTGTTCTATCACTATGACTGTGTTGCCTGCATCCACCAGCTTGTTCAGCACCTCTATGAGCATGTGAACGTCTGCCGTGTGAAGGCCTGTGGTCGGCTCGTCGAGAATGTATACCGTCCTTCCGGTGCTTATCTTGGACAGCTCATTGGCGAGCTTAACGCGCTGGGCTTCTCCGCCGGACAGCGTCGTGGAGGCCTGTCCGAGCTTTATATACCCCAGCCCGACATCCTTGAGAGTCTGGAGCTTTCTCGTGATCTTCGGATGCGTCTTGAAGAATCCCAGGGCTTCATCGACGGTCATCTCCAGCACGTCGTATATGTTCTTTCCCTTGTATTTTACTTCCAGTGTCTCCCTGTTGTATCTCTTGCCCTTGCAGACATCGCACGGCACATACACGTCGGGAAGGAAGTGCATCTCGATCTTGATGAGACCGTCTCCCTCGCAAGCCTCGCACCTGCCTCCCTTTACGTTGAAGGAGAACCTTCCGGGTCCGTATCCACGCAGTTTGGCTTCCGCCGTAGACGCGAAGACATCTCTTATCAGATTGAACAATCCTATGTACGTGGCGGGATTGGATCTCGGGGTCCTTCCTATGGGAGACTGGTCGATGCCGATGCACTTGTCCACGTACTCCAGTCCTTCAACGGCAGAGAACTTCCCCGGTATCTCGCGGGCTCTGTTCAGTTCGACGTTCAGTTTCTTGAACACTATGTCGTTGAGCAGCGACGATTTCCCCGATCCGGATACTCCGGTGATGCAGATCAGCTTTTCGAGCGGGAATGATACATCCAGATCCTTGAGGTTGTTCTGCCTGCATCCACGGAAGACGAGATTTCTGCCGCTCCCTGCTCTTCTTTCTGCCGGCACCTCTATCTTCTTTTTCCCGGACAGATACTGTCCCGTGAGAGATTCGGGGCATTCCAGAAGGCCTTTCACGTCTCCCTGATAGAGGATCTTTCCGCCGTTAACCCCGGCAAGAGGGCCTATGTCCACCACATAGTCGGCACTCATTATCGTCTCCTCATCGTGTTCCACCACGATGACGGTGTTGCCGAGATCCCTCAGGTTCTTGAGGGCGTCTATGAGCTTTCTGTTGTCTCTCTGGTGGAGACCTATGGATGGCTCATCCAGTATGTACAGGACTCCCATCAGCGAAGACCCGATCTGTGTCGCCAGGCGGATACGCTGGCTTTCACCGCCGGACAGCGTCATGCTGGCTCTGGACAAAGTCAGATAACCCAGTCCCACATTCACAAGGAATGAAAGGCGCTGCTTTATCTCTTTTATTACGTTTCCTGCGATGTATGTCTCACGCTCCGTGAGTTCCACTGTGTTGAAGAAATCCAGGAGCTTCGTTACGGACATGTCGCAGAGTTCCATTATGTTCTTCCCGGCAACTGTGACCGCAAGGCTCGCAGGTTTGAGCCTGTGGCCGTGGCATTCCGGGCACTCCTCGGCGCTCATCAGCGCAGAGATCTCTTCTTTAGACCACTCGCTGTTCGTTTCGGCGAATCTGCGCTCCAGGTTGTTGATTATTCCTTCAAATGCGGCCTTGTAGGAGGACGATCCGAAGGCATTTGAGCGTGTAAAGAGAACAAGCTTGCCACCGGTTCCGTAGAACAGAACGTCCCTTGCAGTCTTGTCCAGCTCTCCGAAAGGCGTGTCCACGGAGAACCCGTAGTGCGCCGCGAGCCCGTCATAGTACATGGCGCT
>CACYBC010000127.1 GCA_902772615.1 uncultured Ruminococcus sp. | reverse complement strand
GTGATAGAGGGAGTTCCAAGCGGGGATCCCCGCATCACCGTTTTCCGGGGAGTGCCGTATGCAAAGCCTCCTGTGGGTGATCTGCGCTGGAGAGCTCCGCAGCCTCCGGAACCCTGGGAAGGCGTTCTCAAAGCAGACCGCTTCCCGAATATCGCCGTAGTACCTCAGCCCGGAGTTGACTGGACAGATTTTTATACCAGGGAACTGAATCCGACCGGATACGAGCACAAGACGAGTGAAGACTGCCTTTACCTGAACATATGGTCACCTGCAAGGTCCACATATGACAAGCTTCCCGTGTTCTTCTACATCCACGGAGGCGGATTCACCGCAGGTTATTCATATGAAGTGGAATTCGACGGCGAAAGGGTTGCCCGCAACGACGTCATCTTCATCACGGTAGGATACAGGCTCGGGCCGCTCGGCTTTTTCTCCCACAAGGATCTTGATGAGGAGAGCCAGGGTAATCAGGGACTTCTTGACCAGCTCCAGGCTCTGAAATGGGTAAAAGAGAATATCGCCGCGTTCGGCGGGGATCCCTCCAGAGTCACGATATGCGGTCAGTCCGCGGGCGGCATGAGCGTATCCAGCCTGCTCAATTCTCCTCTGGCTGAGGGGTACTTCAGCGGCGGCATAATGATGTCCGGAGGCGGGATCAGGCCCCCGTTCGGCGGAGTGGGACCGTGGCTCTCACTGGAAGACGGACAGAGATACGGGCAGCAGCTGCTTGATTTTATCGGAGTAAAGAATCTGGAAGAGGCGAGAGGCGTGCCCGCTGAAGTCATCGTGAGCACCGGCCTGGGAAGATGGCCTGACGGAAAGATAGCTCCGATGAGATGGCGTCCGACCATCGACGGCGTGTTCTTTACCGAAGAGCTGAGAGACTCGATAATCGCCGGACACGGCGCCGATGTGCCGATCATGATCGGATGCTGCAAGGGAGAGAACATCCCGAAGCAGTTTGTTGGCGAACTGAGCAGCATAGAGGCTTTCAGGAAGAGCGCTGAAGAGAAATACGGAGACAGGGCGGAAGAGTTCCTTTCCATGTGCGATCTGTCTTCCGAAGAAAACTTCAGGAACTTCGTGTCGGGTGAGCTTGGCCTCTGCGCCGGCTACACCGGAGCCATGGCATACGCAAGACGAGAGGCTCAGCTTGGAAGGAAAGCCTACACGTTCGTGTTCGATCATGATATCCCCGGAGATGACGCGGGATCCTTCCACGGTTCTGACATGTGGTTCGTATTCGACTCATTGGGACACAGCTGGAGACCGTTCGAGGGCAAACATTATGATCTTGCCAGGCAGGTCTCGTCCTACTGGGCCAACTTCGTAAAGAACGGCGACCCGAACGGTAAAGACCGTATCGGAAAGGAGCTCCCGGAATGGAGACCCTTTACGGAAGATGAAGCATTTACGATCTGTTTCAAGGACAAGCCCGTAAAGCTGGATGAATCAGGCAAGGAACTCAAACGCTTCACTCAGGAATATTTCCTGAATCAGAATACGGAGGAATAAATGCTCAGAATAGTAAAGACCGACCTCGGGTATCTGGAGGGCATACCCTGCGGGGATCCGAGGATCACGGAATTCCGAGGCGTTCCGTATGCTGCTCCTCCCGTAGGACCTCTCAGATGGAGACCGCCTCAGCCGGCGGAGCCCTGGGAAGGTGTATTCAGAGCAGGCAGATATGCACCGATGGAGGTGCAGGCAAAGATAGGTGTGGATGAAAAAGATTTCTACACCAGGGAACTGAATCCTACAGCCGCGGAATATGAACAAAGCGAGGACTGCCTGTACTTCAACATGTGGTCACCAGCCAGAAGCACAGAGGACAGGCTGCCTATATACGTATGGTTCCATGGCGGCGGACTCCAGGCGGGATACTCGTATGAGATGGAATTCAACGGCGAGCATATGGCCAGAGAGGGCGTTATCGTCGTTTCCGTTGGTTACAGGATCAACGTTTTCGGATGGATGGCACATCCGGAACTGACTGCGGAAGATCCAGACGGCTGCCACGGCAACTATTGTCTGCAGGACATACTTTTCTGCTGTGAATGGCTCAAGAAGAACGCCAGAGCCTTCGGCGGAGACCCCGACAGGATAACTCTCGGAGGGCAGAGCGGCAGCGCCTTCGGCGCTCAGGCTCTGGGAACATCGCCTCTCGCGAAAGGCCTGATCACGGGTATCATAATGCAGTCCGGCGGCGGGCTGAGAGCTCTCGGATACGGTACCGGATGCACACCGCTCAAAAAAGCGGAGGAGACAGGAATAGAGCTGCTGCAGATACTGGGCGTCGAGAGCATAGCTGAGGCCAGAAAGGTCCCTGCAGAAAAGCTCTATGAAGCCTATCAGAAGATGGGCAGGAGGTTTGACGCGTGGAGCCCGAGGATAGACGGCAGGATGCTGCCGGAGGAGTCGACACAGGCCTATATAAACGGCAACTTTAATGACATTCCGTATCTGTTCGGAAGCACTGCAGGAGAGGGCGGATCGGTATTCGGCGGCAAAGTCCCTGAGACGGTCGATGAACTGAGAGCGATCGCCGAACCCATATTCGGCGACAGAACGGACGAATTCCTGACTTACTGCAGGACAGGCACAAAAGAGGAGATAGCCGCGACATCCAAGGGACCGGCCTTCAACGCGAGGACTCTCGGAGCCAGAGGGTTTGCCATGACTCAGGCGGAGCAGGGGAAGACGGGATACTGTTACATCTTCGATCATGATATACCCGGAGAAGACAATGCCGGACCTTATCACGGAAGCGATCTGTGGTTCGTGTTCAACAATCTCGATAAATGTTGGCGTCCCTTTGAGGGCAGACATTACGATCTTGCCAGGCAGGCGTGCAGATACTGGACCAACTTCATCAAGACCGGTGACCCGAACGGAATGGATATAAACGGTGAACCGCTTCCCGAATGGAGACCGGTAACGAAAGACGATATGTTCGTCATGAAGTTTACAGACAAGCCCGGACAGGAAGAAGGAGAACTCGATTCGGCGGCAAAGTTCAGGATCGAGTTTGAACTCGGCAGAGTGTAGATAAAGTCACTATCCTGCCGGCTGCCGGCAGCGTGCCGGAAAACTACATTCATAAATACAGGAGAGGTGTTTGATAAATGGGGATACTTGACAGACTTAAGGAACAATTCAAGGCGCAGGAACCATTTAGCAGGATCCTGAGGCCTTACGCCCATGAGGCAGTGAAGATCTACGAAGACTGCGTATGCTACCCGAAAGATGAGCTGGTAAAGCTTTATAAAAAGGAAGCAGAGATGAGGGCTATCACAGATCTGGATGAGCTCGGCAGACGAGTGAGCGAGTTTGGAGAAGTAATAGAGGAGGTCGGCGGCAGTCGTTTCAGCGAAGTGCCGCAGCGCATCATTCTCTGGAAAGAAGGAAATATGCCGACAGAGACGGAGTATACTGATAATTCCGATCTCAGGTATACACATGATCCGGATTACGCTCCGTTCATGTATGAGATGCTTCTGCCGGAAGATGTTGCTCCGAAAGGCGCCATAATCATGTCGGCCGGCGGCGATCACGGATCCAATATCCTTCTGGAGTGCTATCAGGCAAGTCTTGAGATGAACGAGCTCGGATATCAGTGCTTCATTCTTATGAACCGCCCCAATGCAAATCCCTGGAGCGGAAAGGAAGCCGGGGCGGATGTTGCCAGAGCGGTGCAGTATGTCAGGGCAAACAGCGGGAAATACCGCATCAAAAACGACCGCGTGGCTTTTGCCGGATACTCCAACGGAGGACTCACGGGAGAACACAACATCCAGCATTTTTCCGGTGGCAGGTCTGTGAAGGATGCTTTTCCGGAATATGAGCCTGACGAGCTTGACTCATACAGCGGATGCCCCGACGTTTTCCTCTGTGTATATGGTCCGAGATTCCTCGGCGAGCCTTTCGACTGGAACGGAGTGGAGTATCCTCCGACGATCGTGATAGTCGGAGAGAAGGATTTCAATATACCGAACATAGCGCCTTATGCGGAAGATCTGCGCTCTCACGGAGTCACCGTCGAGATGCATACTTTCGTCAACTGCCCTCACGGCGGGGTAGGCAACGCTATTCTCGGAGAGATAGAACATCCAAATTATTATCAGTGGAGAACACTGTGTGACGCTTTTATGACGGAGATATACAGAAATTAACAGGCATAGATCAGCGACGGCTGAGATATCAGAAGTGACAGATCTGGTCTAACAACTGAGGAGGCAACATGAGCAGTATCAGGACAGAATTTGCATGCGGACCCGGAATCGCAGAGGTCATGACAGAAAACGGCATGCTCAGAGGATACATTAAGGAAGACATATATCATTTTCTCGGAGTGAGGTACGGAACCGCGAAGAGATTCCTTCCCGCTGCGCCTGAGACGCCCTGGGAAGGATGCAGGACCGCGACGGACTACGGATATGTGTGTCCTAACCCGCTCCTGAAATTCGGGCTGAGAGACACACTGCTTTCTTCTCCGGTGCTCTGGCCCGATTCCGAGGACTGCTTGAATCTGAATATCTGGACAGGATCACTTGATCCTGACGCAAAGAAGCCGGTCATGTTCTGGATACACGGAGGAGCATTTTCTTCCGGAAACGCCATTCATCTGGCTGTATATGAAGGACATAACACCGCGAAGTACGGGGACGTCGTATGCGTTTCGGTGAACCACCGCCTGGGAGCTCTCGCATACATGAACCTCTCCGGCTACGGTGAGGAGTATGCCGATTCAGGCAATCTGGGACTCCTGGACCTTGTCCTGGCGCTGAAGTGGGTAAAAAACAACATCTCGGCTTTCGGAGGCGACCCCGATAATGTCACGATCTACGGGCATTCGGGCGGAGGCGGAAAGATCTCCGCGCTCATGCAGATGCCGGCGGCTGACGGGCTGTATCACAAAGTGATAATGCAGAGCGGACTGATCCAGAACGAGCACCTCAAATGGCCGACACCGGAAGAATCCGCGGAGTGGGCGGAGAAACTGGCCAAAGCGGCGGGAGGAGTTGACAGACTCTCGGAGATGCCTGTCGATGAGATGATGGAGCTCTGCACACGGACATACGATAACCAGATGTTCTGGCTGCCTACCCAGGGAGCGGGAACATTCATAGGGGATCACACCGTGGCCGGACTGAGAAAAGAGACGGCCTGCATACCGGTCATCCTGGGTTCTGCTCTGAACGAATTCGGGCAGAGGATCGACTTCGTCGATAAGTCAGCCCTCAGCGATGAACAGAAACTTGAAATGCTCAAAGAGGTGTACGGACCTGCGGCAGAAGGCGTGAAGAGAGAATTTGAGAAAGCCTATCCCGGCGTGAACAGCTGCTATGCGAAGAATCTGGATCATTACAATTTCAGGCCTCTGATAGTGAATTACAGCAGAATGAGGGCGGAGATGAATGCGCCTACCTATCAGTACATGCTCACATATGAGCTCGCGCTGGGCGGAGGATACATGAGTTATCACGGTGCGGAGCTTCCCTTCACGTTCCACAACGTTCCTCTGCAGCCTGCCGTGATAAACGGGGAAAAGACATGGCGCTTCCAGGATGAGATATTCAATGCCTGGATGCAGTTCGTGAGGACGGGCGACCCGAATCATAATAAACTTCCTGAATGCTGGAGGCCTTATACCGAGAGCGATCACGCGTGCATGGTATTCGGCGACAGCACGGAGTGCAGGGCAGACCATGACGCGGATCTGATGGCGTACATGAAGAGCATAAGCAGGATACCTACCTGGTCCGAGATCCATTCCCAGAGCTGAAACGCGGATCTGAAACACACGGAATAATACAGGCGTGGATGCCTTCTGCCTTGCAGCGGGCTTTCACGCCTGTACCTTAAAATGGTAAAATCAATAGAGAAGAGAAGAAAAGGAATGGAGCAGTATGGCTGTCTGGGAAGGGAAAGAATATAAGGTGTTTGAGCTTTTCGCGAAGCGATGGGCTCTTGTCACAGCGGGGAATATGGATCATTTCAATTCCTGCACCGTGGGATGGGGAAGCCTCGGCACTATATGGGGGCGTCCCGGTTCTGGAGGTTCCATAGTTACGGTGTATCTGCATCCCGCGCGGTATACGCGTGACGTCATGCTGGAAAGCGATCATTTCACAGTCAGCTTCTTCCCTGAGAAATACAGAGGTGCGCTCGGTATCATGGGGTCCCGCTCAGGCAGAGATCATGACAAGGTCTCTGAATCCGGTCTGACGCCAGTGGCCTTCGGCAGCAGCGTTACATATGAGGAGGCGGATCTGACTTTTCTCTGCCGCAAGCTCTATCAGCATCAGCTGGCCAGAGAGGATCTGGTGACCGATATCCAGGACTATTACAGGGTTAATCCAAAGGTCTATCCGGTGGATGAGAACGGCGACTGGCAGCCGCACTGGCTCTTTATCGGAGACATACTGGATGTCAGTGAGAAATGAAAAAAAACAGCTGTGCCATTGTCCGCAGAACGGAAGAGTAATATGAAAGAAGGGTTTTGATCACATTCAGGACTGGATCGATTCATGAAGATCAGACTATTGCTTTACAGAATAAAACAGAGGATCGGCAGGCGCAGTCTTTCTCCGACAGCTGACCTTGAAGCTGCGATGAAAAGGCACGGGCTAGAGCCTGATGTGGTGAGAAGCCTGAGGCTCATGCTCATCAGCAATCTGCTCGGAGTCATCTGCGGAAACATCTGCGCCGCGGGGAGCAGCCCCATGATAGGGCTCGCGAACGACCTCGGCGCGGGGGATCTGGCGTTCGGGATCCTGAACGCAGTGCCTCAGGTGACCGTTCTCCTGCAGATACCTGCAGCGATGCTGGTAAACTATACGCACAGGAGAAAGAGATATCTGCTGACCTACGGCATCGCGTCCCGCGTCCTGTGGCTCATGGTGGGACTCATTCCCATCCTGCTTCCGGACAAGGTCTCCAACCTGCGGATGTGGGCTCTGCTGTTCCTTGTCGGCATCGCATCCTCGCTCAATGCTCTTATCCAGGTCAGCTGGTTTCCGTGGCTGGGCGACCTGACGCCTCCCGCCATCAGGGGCACATGGCTCTCGACCAGGGATTCAATAAATGCTCTGGTGAGCATCGTGTCTGGACTCGGAACAGGCTTCCTCATGGACCATCTTTCGAGCTATACAAGATATGTTGTGCTGTTCGCGATAGGAGGAGCCGCAGGCATCCTCGATATGCTGATGTACGCCGGATGCAAGGAAGTCTACCTGTCGGATCCGGTAAAACCGAGCATCAAAGCCCTGGGATCCGGGATATTTGACAACAGCAGGTTCCGTCATTTCCTTATCTTCTGGACCATGTGGTGCTTCTGCGCAAACTTCGTCGGCTCATACCTCAACAGATACGCAGTAAATGAGCTCGGTATAACATATACACAGATGACGCTGTTCGGAAGCATCACCTCCAATATCGTATCCATGATCGCCGTGCGCATCTGGAGCCATCTGGCCATACGCTACGGTTTCAAGCCGGTCCTCAGGATAGCCGCGACCGGAGCCTCTCTCGTGCAGCTTCTGTTCATGCTGGCGAGACCTCACGAGGTCTGGCCGATCATGCTCTATTACGGCATCGGCTCCATCTTCTGGAGCGGAACGAACCTGGTGGCATCGAATCTTCAGCTGTCGCTGACCAGCGACGAGAACAGAGCCGGGGCTCTTGCGGTGTTCGGCTGCGTGACCGCGTTGCTGGGAACCTTCTGCGGCATTATGCTGGGAGGAAGCATGCTGGAGTTCCTCGAGGGGAAGGCGCTTCCGCTGTCCCTGAACCGCTACCAGTGCGCGATCCTGACGGCGGTGGTCATGCGCTTCACTACGGCGATGGTCATGATCCCCGGCTTTGAGAACGACAGGAATTTCACCACCTCGGATATGCTCAGGGATCTGCTTGGCATACGCACGGCTAAGATCGTAAAGACGAAGGATAAGGAATAGACCGTAGTAAACAGACATTAAAACCTAGAGCCTGATGAATTGCATTTTCATCAGGCTCATCTTAAACTGAAGATAATAAGAAAGACACCGTGCAGGCAGAACAGATCTGCAGGAGGATCGGAGGCAGTAGATGACAACAGAGAGGATCATTGAGATCGCAAAGGAATGCGGGTTCGACGAAGTGAACCCCCTGGACCCCAAGACATTCGTCCAGAGCCAGATGGTCAGAGACACATGCGCAACGAACAAGTGCGGCGGCTATGGGGCGAACTGGGGATGTCCTCCGCATTCGACGGCAGAGGAGGACAACGCCAAGCTGCAGAGCTATGAGCACGGGCTGATCCTCCAGTGCATCGGAAGATCGTCGAAGCGCATAGACAGGAAGATGTATGCCGAGACGGGGAAAAGACTGGCTGACGGCATCAGAAGGCTCAAGGACATCATGACGGAAGAATACCCCGACTGCCTAGCGCTTGGCGCGGGAGGATGCAGATTCTGCGAGAAATGCGCAAGACCTGAGCCCTGCAGATTCCCGGATAAGAGGATAGAAGCACTGGAGGGGTACGGCATCTTCATCACGCAGCTGTGCAGGGACAACAACGTCCTATATTATTATGGCGAGGGCACTATAGCGTACAACGCAGCCATACTCTGGTGACAGGTACGGACAGCGATAAAGGATCCTATGAGCGGAGGAGTATAAATGAACAGAAGATTCTACAGCGATGCGCGCACGGAAGTCGAGACAGCGGAGGGGATAGTCCGCGGGTGTTTTCTCAACGATCATTATTATTTCCGCGGGATACCCTACGCGACTGCGGAACGGTTCAGATCCCCGAAACCGATGGAACACTGGGACGGAGTCAGGGAAGCGGTGACCTACGGACCTGTGGCTCCTACAGTCAGCAAGCCGAGCGTGTCAAGGATGTACGCGCTT
>CACYBC010000126.1 GCA_902772615.1 uncultured Ruminococcus sp. | reverse complement strand
CATAACCGGTCGGTCCGGGGTTCGAGTCCCTGAAGGCCCACCACAATTTAGGGGTATAGCTCAGTTGGTAGAGCGTCGGTCTCCAAAACCGAATGCCGAGGGTTCAAGTCCTTCTGCCCCTGCCATATGGCCCGGTAGTACAGTTGGTTAGTACGCCAGCCTGTCACGCTGGAGGTCGTGGGTTCGAGCCCCATCCGGGTCGCCAGTGCTGCTATAGCTCAGTCGGCAGAGCACGTCATTGGTAATGACGAGGTCGGCAGTTCGAATCTGCCTAGCAGCTCCAGAAAACACCGCCTAGGCGGTGTTTTTATTATTCAGAACATCTCGTGAGGTAAAAATGAACCGCAGATTCGGTATCATACTTCCTGTTTACTCTCTTCCATCCAGATACGGTATAGGTTCCTTTGGAAAGGAAGCGCATTCTTTCGTTGATTTCCTCTCCAGGAGCGGCGTGAGCCTGTGGCAGGTGCTGCCCATGGGGCCTACAGGTTACGGAGATTCGCCTTATCAGTGTTTCTCGGCTTTTGCAGGCAACGATTATTTCATAGACCTGGATATGCTGAAAGAGGAAGGCCTCCTCACAGAGGAGGATCTTAAAGGCGCTGATGCCGGCTGGGATCAGGATAAAGTCGATTACGGCAGGGTATATGCAACCAGATATGATCTGCTCGAGAAGGCCTCGCAGCGCTTCTTTTTATCGCCGCCGGAAGACTTCGATGAGTTCATCAGGTCAGCTTCATGGCTCCGCGACTATGCGCTGTACATGTCGATTAAGCGCTCTCTGGGAATGATACCTTGGACTGACTGGCCTGAGGAATACAGGGACAGGAGACCCGGGGCGATCTCGGCGTTCATATCAGAAAATGAGGCAATGCTCAGGCATCATTACTTCTGCCAGTACAAGTTCTTCTCTCAGTGGAAGGACCTCCTGCATCACGCTCACAGAAACGGCATAGAGATCGTAGGCGATGCGCCGATATATGTTTCCATGGATTCAGCTGACGTTTGGGGCAACCGTGAACTGTTCTGCCTGGATGAAAAAGGTCACCCGACGGTCGTCGCAGGAGTGCCTCCGGACTATTTCTCCGAGACTGGGCAGCTCTGGGGAAATCCCATATACAGATGGAACGAACAGAAAGAAAGTCTATATGAATGGTGGGGAAGACGGATGTCTTCCGCAGCTGTACTGTTCGATTATCTCAGAATAGACCATTTCAGAGGTTTTGACTCATACTGGGTGATCCCGTCCGGCGAGGAGACCGCAGTTAAAGGAGAATGGAAAAAGGGACCCGGGATAGAATTTATCCGGTATCTGAAGGAGTCGGCGGGATCCATGAGACTGATCGCTGAGGACCTCGGACTGCTTACGCAGTCGGTTAAGGATCTCCTCAGGGATAGCGGTCTGCCCGGAATGAAGGTGCTGGAGTTCGCATTCTCCACGGACGAAGAGAACGAATATCTGCCGGAGGCGTATCAGGTCAACTGCATATGCTATACGGGCACGCACGACAATGATCCGGCAGCTCCATGGATCGATTCTCTCGATGAAAAGACGCTGAAGTTCTTCAGAAAATATGTAAAGGGTAAGGGCTTAACACCTGATCCGGACGGCATGATACGTCTCGGGATGGCTTCCAAAGCCAGATTCTTCATCGTTCAGATGCAGGATCTGCTGGAGACGGGAAGCGGATCCAGGACCAACCGTCCCGGCGTTCAGGAAGGGAACTGGCAATGGAGGATCAGAGCGGAGGAGCTCACGGATGAACTTTCAAAACGCGTGTTCTCGCTGGTGAGCGAGTACGGCAGGATCTGAATACTGATAAAAAAGCCGGCACCCTTATCGGGTACCGGCTTATCTGTTTTTACATTGTCTTATTTTTTCTCTTTTGCCCAGCTGTCCTTGAGGTTGACGATGTTGTTGAACACGCTGCCGTCATGGCAGTCTCTGATGAAGTAACCGTTCCTCACGAACTGATATCTCTCCACACCGGAGTCGCTTCCGATGGCGGCCTCGAGCTTGACTCCGGAAAGCTCCTTTACGGAATCCGGATTGAGATAGTCGCCGTAGGTCTTGTCTTCAGGCATGCTGTTGAGGTTCTCGATGGTGAATAGTCTGTCATACAGCCTTGCTGTGGATGTGAGACAGTCATTCGCATTGACCCAGTGTATGGTGCCCTTTATCTTTCTGCCGTCTGCGGGATTCTTTCCGCCGGTCTCAAGGTCAGCGGTGCAGAGTATCTCTGT
>CACYBC010000125.1 GCA_902772615.1 uncultured Ruminococcus sp. | reverse complement strand
CGTCACTCATTATCACCCTGATCACATGGGGATAGCCGGTGAACTGCAGAAACTGGGCATTGATCTTGTGATTCTGGATGTGCAGCTGGAATATGTGCATTTTTCAGATGAGATATTTGCCAGAGAAAGGCATCCGGGATATGTTCCGGTGGATGAAAATGATGCAAAGGTGATTACCTTTACAGAATCCAGAGCGTTTCTAAGAACTCTCGGAATAGACGGAGAGATAGTCCACACGCCAAGCCACAGCAAAGACAGCGTCTCTGTGGTGCTCGATGACGGAGACTGTTTCGTCGGAGATCTGGAAAGGATGGAATACCTCGGTTCCTACGGGGATAACATACCTTTAAAAGACGACTGGGACAGGATCCTGGCACACAGACCGGTCACTGTTTATTACGCTCATTCACCTGAATATGTCTTTACCGGGGATGACCGGTCCCGAGCGAAATAAACCTATGATCACAAAAACAGATAATGGAGAGCATAAATGGAAGGATACAGATACATAACGCTCAGGGATGACCCGGAGCTGGAGAACAGGGCTGCGGACTGGTTCAGCAACAAGTGGAGAGTCCCCAGGGAAGCGTACATCGAATGCATGGACGCATATCTTTCCGGTGAGACAGAATACGGATGGTATCTGTGTCTTTGCGGGGATGATATAGTCGGAGGGCTCGGAGTGATCGAGAACGATTTCCACGACCGGAAAGATCTCACTCCGAACGTCTGCGCGGTATATACGGAGGAAGCTCACAGGAGAAAGGGCATCGCCGGGAAGCTCCTGGACATGGCGGTGGAGGACCTGAGAAGCAAAGGGATATCGCCTGTGTACCTTCTGACCGACCACACCGGATTCTACGAGAGATACGGCTGGGAGTTCTTCTGCATGGCGCAGGGCGACGGGGAAGAAGACATGTCACGTATGTACATACACAGATAAAACGCAGATAATAACGGATCCCGGAAAAGGAGGAACGAAGATGGCAGATCTGATCATGATAACCGGACCTCAGGCCGTCGGAAAGATGACAGTGGCGGAGAGCCTCAGGGATAAGATCCATTACAACTTCATGATGAACCACGACAGCATCGAGATCTCTGACAGGATCTTCGGTTTCGACACGCCCGCTCAGAGGGATTTCAACGGAATATTCCGGGAAAAGGCTTTTGAGACCGCTGTAAAGCACGACGTAAGCATGATATTCACATATCTCTGCGGATTCGAGATGCCGTCGGAGCGCGAATACCTGAATTCGCTTCACGACATGTTCACCGCAAACGGCGGCAGGTTCTTCTTCGTGGAACTCAGCGCAGATCTGGATGAGAGGATCAGGAGAAACGAGACGGAGCACCGTCTTCAGAGAAAGCCGTCAAAGCAGGACATAGAATGGAGCAGGAGAGACCTGATAGAATCTGCTCAGAGACATAAGCTCAATTCGGATGAGGGAGAATACTGGTTCGAGAACCACCTCAAGATAGACAACACGTATCTTAGTCCCGATGAGACTGCGGATATGATAATCAAGGAATATGACCTGAAACCGCTTGATCGGGAAGAAAAGGAATACAGATACGGATACTGATCACAGTCACTATATATGCGAAAACACCTACAGGCGTATTGCCCGCAGGTGTTTATTCGTTTTAGGAAAGGAGTTGATGTCATCAGTAACAGGAATGACGCAGCGGGAACAGCAGCGGCAGCGGCCGTTTTTTCAGGAATCGCCGCGTTCTGGACAGGTCTTCTCATAGCGCCGCTGACAAAAGGCGGACTTCCATCTGTCATAAGAGGACTTCCGGAAGCACTGAAGCATCCCTTCAGTATCACGCTGACTTTGCAAAGCGTGAGAACAGCGCTTCTGATGAGCCTTGCAGCGGTTGTCGCTGTGCTGGCGTTGTTCTCGCAGGGAAGGAACCACAGGCCGGGACAGGAACACGGGTCAGCAAGCTGGGGAAGTACGCATTCGCTGGCAAGCAGATATTCCTCGGTGAAGGGAGAAGGAAAGAGGATACTTACCGCAAACGTATCCATGGGCATGGACACAAGAAGGCACGGACGCAATCTGAATGTGCTGGTCGTGGGAGGATCCGGTTCCGGAAAGACCAGATACTACGCTCTGCCTAACGTACTTTCCATGCAGTCCAGCATGATCGTATTGGATCCCAAGGGTGAGTCGCTCAGGATGGCAGGAAAACTGCTGCAGGAGCGAGGGTTCGAAGTCAGGGTGCTGGACCTCGTGGATCCCGCGAGGAGTCACTGCTACAATCCTTTCGTTTATCTTAGGACTGACAGCGACATACAGAGACTGGTCACTAACCTGTTCGAGAACACTACGCCAAAGGGATCAAGAACGCAGGATCCCTTCTGGGATCAGGCCGCTCAGATGCTCCTGCTGGCGGTGATGTTCTATCTCCACCATGAGGCCCCTCCGGAGGAGCAGAACTTCTCGACAGTCATGGACATGATCAGAGCCGGAGAGGTAAGGGAGAACGACGATATGTTCCTCTCGCCGCTGGATGAGATCTTCGAGAGGCTCGCATCGAGAGATCCCGATCACATGGCGCTCAAGTATTACAGAAGCTACCGCTCAGGGTCCGGCAAGACCCTCAAATCGATACAGATCACTCTGATGTCAAGGCTGGAGAAGTTCAATCTGGAATCCATCGCTTCCATGACAGCGTGCGACGAGATGGAACTGGACATGGTCGGCGAAAGGAAGACAGCGGTATTCGCGGTCATTCCGGATGATGACAGCTCCTTCAACTTTCTGGTTGGGATGCTCTACACCCAGCTGTTCCAGCAGCTCTATTACCGGGCAGACAATGTACACGGGGGAAGGCTTCCGGTCCATGTGCATTTCATGATGGACGAGTTCGCCAACGTGGCTCTGCCGGACCAGTTTGAGAAGATGCTGTCGACCATGAGGTCAAGGGAGATATCCGTTTCCATGATCCTTCAGAATCTGTCACAGCTCAAGGCTCTGTTCGAGAAGCAGTGGGAATCAATAGTAGGCAACGCCGATACTTTCCTGTATCTGGGAGGAAACGAGCAGTCTACCTATGAATATGTCTCGAAACTTATGGGAAAAGAGACCATAGATGTAAGGAGCACCGGAAAGAGCAGGGGAGGAAGGACCGGATGGTCCGAGAACTGGCAGAGAAACGGAAGGGAACTGATGATGCCGGACGAGGTAAGGATGCTGGACAACAGATACGCGCTGCTGTTCATAAGAGGTGAGAAGCCGGTCATGGATCTTAAATATGACATCAGGAAACATCCAATGTACCGATTCACACCAGAGTCCGTAACCGTAACGTCCAGAGAAGGACCGGATGAAGGCGGAATGATCACGCTGACAGCGGTCACAGTGCCGGAGCAGGAGGAGGAAAGAAAGGAGGACACAATGGACCTTCTCATATTCACGGAAGAGGAACTGGAAGAAGGATTCAACGAGATAAGGAAAAGGAGTAAAAAAGATGAAGAATAATAAAAGAATTATGACTGTCATGACTATAGCGGTAATGATGGTACTGTTCCCGGCGCATGCGGTATTCGCGGCTACGGATCCGATCGAGGTGGTGAGGAACCTCAGCGATTTCATATTCGGGATGATAAGAGCAGTGGGCGTGATACTGCTCGGCTGGGGGATAGTACAGGTCGGTCTTTCGGTGCAGAGCCACGATCCGTCCCAGCGCTCCAACGGGTTCATGACGCTGGCAGGTGGAGTGATAATAACATTCACTAAGGAGATTCTTGATCTCATCACCGGCGGCTGAACGCTCAACTGAGATTAGAAAAATATCAATTATCAAGTTATTTACGAGTTTCTGCACAGGAGGTAACATCTAATTGCGGACCGCAGAAGAATCAAAAAAGGAGAAATTTGAAATGGATAACCTTAAGATCGGTCAGTATATCCAGCATCTCCGCAAGGAAGCGGGAATGACACAGAAGGATCTGGCTGACAGGCTCAATATCTCTTTCCAGGCAGTGTCCAAATGGGAGAACGGAGATTCTCTTCCGGATACGGGACTTCTGATGCAGCTGTGCGATGTCCTGCACACGACGGCGGATAAACTGCTCAAGGGAGGAAATCTCGCGGCCGTCGACAGAAGACCCATGCATCTTGCAGACGTCAAGAAGGGATTCGAATGCATAGAGGCAGTGGGAGAGCTCTTCGGGGAGGACAGTACTTTCTATCAGGGAAT
>CACYBC010000124.1 GCA_902772615.1 uncultured Ruminococcus sp. | reverse complement strand
TCACGGAGTCATCCGCGGGATCTGAAGCGAGACGGGATAAGGCAGAACCACTTTACCGGTGTTCCTACAGGAACACCGGTTTTTGTTTGTGGAAAGTACAGCATATTTGCCGAATGTGTTGACAGCATATCTGCTTTCAGGTCTGTATGAGGTATAATGAAAACACTATAGCAACAGAAAGAAAGGGGTAGGAAATGATCAAGATCGCAAAAACAGAAGGCGGCTTTGTGCGCGGCACCTATGGAAGCGACATGGCGATATCAGTTTTCAAGGGCATACCTTTTGCGGCTCCTCCTGTAGGTAAGAACCGCTGGAGAGTTCCTCAGCCCGTTGAACCCTGGGAAGGCGTAAAGGATTGTCTGGAATTCGGCCCCGCGAACATGACGGACTATTCCAGAGCATACGGACCTTTCTATGAAAAGGAATGGCACTGGGATATGGAATTTCCAATGAGCGAGGATTGTCTGCATCTAAACATCTGGACTCCCGCGGAAACTCCCGACGACAGGCTCCCGGTCATGATCTGGATATTCGGCGGCGGACTCATCGGCGGAAACCCTGCGGAGATGGAGTTTGACGGTGAGCGTCTGGCGCGCAGAGGAGTGGTCCTTGTCTCCGTGAACTACAGAACTAACGTGTTCGGCCTTTTTGCGCATCCCGAGATCAGCGCTGAAAACGGCGGGAAACACTGCACGAACTTTGCTCTCTTTGATCAGAAAGCGGGCATAGACTGGGTCGAGAGGAACATAGCGAACTTCGGAGGAGATCCGGAGAACGTCACCATCTTCGGGCAGTCTGCGGGCGGACGCAGCACACTGTGCCAGGTGATCTCTCCGCTGAACAGGAACAGCTGCATCAAGAGAGCGATCTCACAGAGCAGCACAGGGATCAACTTCGCAATAGGCGGACACGGTACCGACTACCTGACGCTCAAACAGGCCGAGGAACAGGGAGACAAGTTCTTCCGTGAATATCTGGGAGTCACGACGCTGGAAGAAGCAAGAGCCTTGCCTGCTGAGTTCATAAGGGATAAATGCTTTGAATATCTCGGAAAAAGGGAAGGCCAGTTCCAGTTCGTGGTGGACGATGATTTTCTCACGGATCAGCCGAACAATATGATGGCAAACAATGACCGCAAGCAGATCCCGATAATGACAGGATATACAACCGGAGAGTTCTTCGACGTCATCTCGGCAAAGTCTCTCGAAGAGTTCGAAGAGAAGGCGCACATCCTGTACGGCAAATATGCAGAGGAGTTCCTTGAGCTCTGTGACTTCAGGAGCGGGGATCTGGACAGAGTCCTTGAGCTTTCAAAAGTCAACGGGTCACCGTTCGGTGTCAGACTGCTTCTTATGCGTGCGGTGGATGACGGCCTTCCGGGCTGGCTGTATGAGTTTGACGCAGAGATCCCCGGAGAAGATGATCCCGGCGATTACCATTCATCTGAGCTGAACTTCGTGTTCGAAAATCTGGCAAAATGCTGGAGACCGTTTACCGGCAAGCATTATGACCTTGCAAGGAAGATGTGCAACTACTGGACCAATTTTGCCAAGACCGGAGACCCCAACGGCAATGATGACGACGGAACGCCGATGCCCAGATGGGAACCGTTTACCGAAGATTTCTCCAGGCCTATAGTCTTTGATGACACCGTTCATATGTCTGACAAAGAGCTGGCGCCTTCGATCAAAGGCATGTACACGCTGGCAGCAGATCTGCTGTGGAGAAAGAAATAGCTTTTTCTGTCATCATAATTTCAGAGTTAAAGGCGGCATTCTTTTGAATGCCGCCTTTGCATAAGAGAGATCAGCCGTGAGAGACATTGTATGTGCCGTCTTCAGTGCTATAATGCAAGATAAGGACTTATTACGAAGGAGAGAACAGAGGGAAAAATGGACAGGAAGAACCTTGCGCTTCTAAACGACTTCTACGAATATACTATGGCCAGCGGGTTCACCGCCGCGGGACTGGCTGACAGGATCGCTTTTTTTGACATCTTTTTCAGGGAGGTTCCCGACGGCGGTGGTTATGTCATAGCAGCCGGACTGGATGAGATAGCAAACTATGTCAGGGATTTTCACTTTGATGAGAGCGACATCGAGTACCTGAGAGCACAGAAGTGCTTTTCTGAAGAGTGGCTGAACAGTCTGAAAGATTTCCGTTTTACAGGAGATATATGGGCTGTGCCTGAAGGAACGGTAGTGTTCCCCGGGGAGCCTCTTCTCACTGTGAGGGCGAGGACTGTGGAAGCACAGATACTTGAGACGTTTCTGCTGCTTTGCATCAACCATCAGTCTCTTATTGCAACAAAGTCCAACAGGATAGTCAGGGCAGCGCAGGGAAGGCCTGTCATGGAGTTCGGAGCCAGAAGAGCCCATGGGGCTTCCGCGGCTTATTACGGCGCCAGGGCATCCTATATCGCAGGATGCGCAGGAACAAGCTGCACGCTCACCGGAAAGGATTATGATATCCCGGCTCTGGGCACGATGGCACACAGCTGGGTGCAGATATTTGATGATGAATACACGGCATTCAAGACATACTGCGAGCAGTATCCGCAGAATGCATGCCTGCTGATAGACACATATGATGTGCTGAACAGCGGACTGCCCAATGCCATGAGAGCTTTCAAGGAAGTTCTGTGGCCGATGGGTGTTCATAAGTGCTCCGTCAGGATCGACTCCGGAGACCTGGCGTACCTTACGAGACGCACGAGGGAGATACTTGATGAGAACGGACTTCAGGAATGCAAGATCGTCATCAGCAATGCGCTGGACGAGTATCTGATCACAGACCTTATCGCGCAGGGAGGCTGCGTTGACAGTTTCGGCGTTGGTGAGAGACTCATTACGGCCAAGAGCGACCCGATACTCGGAGGAGTATACAAGCTTGCTGCCATAGAGGACGCCGACGGTATCGTTCATCCCAGGATCAAGATAAGCGAGAATGTCATCAAGATAACGACCCCGCACTTCAAGAAGATCTACCGTCTGTATGACAAGGAGACGGGAAAAGCGATCGCAGATCAGATCTGTGTGCATGATGAGACTATAGATGAGAATGAGCCTCTTACGATCTTTGATCAGCACAATCCATGGAAGAAGAAAACAGTGGAGAATTTCACCGCAAGAGAACTGATGGTGCAGGTGTTCAAGGACGGAAAACTGGTGTATGATCTTCCCGACATGAAGCAGATAAGGGAATACTGCATGAAGGAAGTCGATTCTCTCTGGGATGAGGTTAAGAGATTTGAGAACCCGCACGGTTACTATGTCGATCTTTCTCAGAAACTGTACGACATAAAGACAGAGCTCCTCTATGAAGGAAGCAATCATAAGGAATGAGACAAGAAAAGCCATCGGTCGACAAGACTGATGGCTTTTCGTTATATATCGTTGTTAATAACTTAGAACTCCCTGGAAAAAATGTCCCTGTTCACGACGGCACCGAGCTGATCGCCAAAGAATCGAAGTTCGTCCGAATCTATGAGAGACAGGGAAAAGGAAGTAACGTCTGAACCGAGGAAGTCATCGGACTCACGATCCGTGATCCTGCATTCGGCCTCGTCATCCCTTACACTGACCGTGCCGCTGACGCTTGTCATGATTACGTTGCCGCTTCCGGAGAGAGAGTCAAATCGAAGGCTGAAAGTTCCATCCTCCTTGATCACAAGAGAAGATACTCTGCCTTTCCAGCTGTCATCATCTGTGGAACTGTGGTCAAGAGCTGACCAGCTGCAGGAAAAACTGCCCACGAAAGGAGATCCCTTTATATCCTTTCCGCTGTGTGTGGGTGTGGACGGGATCGGTTCAAGAATGATCTCCTCAGCTTCCTCGGGCTGTTTGCTTTTCCCGCAGGAAACAAGCGATACCATAAGAAGCAGAACCGAGAGCAGACATATTGCTTTTTTCAGAGATATGACTGTCATTTATTGAACCTGCAAACAGAATTTGTCGGAAGACGGATGCCGCCGTTCCCGTGACTATTATATCACAAAGAGAGGATACCGGAGGGAGAGACGGCGCCTGAAGAAAGAGCCAAGGTCCTGGCTGATAAAGAAAGAAGCATTACGCAGACGGCGGATCACGCGGGGATCCGGCTGTGCTGCGGAAGTCCGCGGGACGCGTGAGATTTTGCAAAAAACGCCAATAATAGTATAATTATCCGTGACTTAACGAAAGGTTATTATTTGCTCAATGAAAAAGAAACAGTTCATTACTATCATAATATCATGCCTGCTGATCCTTGCAGTCGGGATCGTCGGAATAAAGCAGTCCGGCTTTTTCGGCGGTAAAGATACATATGTAGGATCATATATCTCGGTTATCTGGATAAGCGGCACGATCGGAGAGACATCATATGACATCTTCGGGAATGAGACGTCTCTTTCGACATTCTCTATCTGCGATTATCTTGATCAGATAGCTGCAGACAGGCACAACAAGGGATTGTTCATCGAAATAGATTCCCCCGGAGGAGCCGTATATGACAGCGATAAGATCTATCAGGCCCTGATGGAGTATAAAGAACTTACGGGGCGTCCCATAGTTGCATCGTGCCTCAGCATGATGTGTTCTGGAGCTTACTATATTGCAAGTGCCGCCGATGAGATCTATGCCGAAAGAACTGCGGATGTAGGTTCGATCGGAGTTTATATGGAAATGATGGATGTGTCCGAACTCGCCGGCAAACTTGGGGTCAAGGTGGATTATATAAGATCATCCGACAACAAAGCGATGGGCAATATGTACAATGCCATGACCGAAGAACAGAGGGCGATATTCCAGAGCCAGATCGATGAGCATTACGAGAGATTCCTCGACATCGTACAGAAATCAAGAGGCTACGACAGAGAGACCCTGAGGAAGATCGCTGACGGAAGATCATATACTGCTACACAGGCTCTTCAGAACGGACTGATCGACGGGATCAAAGAGTACGACGATGCATTGCTGGATTTTGAGGATCAGCTTGGGGTCTATACGATTCTTGCGCCGGATGTGGCAGATGAGGATATCATCAGCGCCATCCTCCGTCAGCTCCCGGGAGGACTGTTCGGCAAAAACGAGATCGATGAGCTGAAGGAGCTTCTCGATAAGAGAAACGGCAGGGTAATGTATCATGAATGAGATCCTTGAAGTCAGTACCACGGAAGCAGCAATCTCTGAAACGGAGGAGATCACCGCGGAAGCAGAAGTCTCTGCAGAGAAGGCGATGAACACTGTGATCCAGCCGGTACAGGACGCACTGTCTGATGAGAATACTTATACCGCCCCGGATCCGTTCGGTCCCGTTAATGACGGGAGCATACCGCTCGAAGTGCCGGCGACGGAAAGCGGATATGTTTCTCCGTACTCGCAGCAGTCTTCGGAAGGGATAAACAGACAGCGCACGGACGGAAGCGGAGAACCCGCGGGAGACAGGGCCGGTTTCTGGCCCAGACTGTTTGCGTTTCTGATCGATGCTGTTGCCGCAACTGTATGCTGGGCAGTACTGCTGTTTGTTGTAGGGCTCTTTACGGACCGCCTTAATGAACCGTTCTTTTTCAGCGTAAAGCTGAGAACGGTCCTCATTTACATAGCTCAGAAGATATACTTTGTTATCTCCGAGTGGAGATTCCAGAAGACACTGGGAAAGAAAGCTCTCAGATTAAAGCTGATCAGCAGCGAGTCCTTTGAAGGGCCGGATCTGTGGACGGTTGTTTTCCGGGAGACATTTGGTAAATTCATCTCTTCCGTGTGTATCGTGGGAGACCTGATGATCCTTGGCAAGGAGCACCTGCCGCTCTATGACAGGCTGGCAGATACCGAAGTCGTATATACAGTGAACGTCAGTAAAACCATAAAAGAAGAGATCAAGGCAGATCCTGCACAGATACCTTCCGTTCCGGCACCTGTACAGGAGCAGGATACCGGATCTGTCTGATCTCCGAAGAGGACAGTCATGGCAAGAGTAAAACATACAAAAGCAGAGAAGATAAAGATAAGACGGCGGAGAGCAAGGCAGTTCCGCGGCGCGGTTTTTCTGCTGCTCGCGTTTGTCGGTGTCATCTCCATTGCATCCGTTGTTATAGGCAGGATCCGTGCGATCACAAACGATGACGTACAGAAGGCTGAGTTTGCGAAGATAATCGCTCCGCTGGTTGCACTCGATCCGGCACCGTTTGAGAGCACGGAAAAGGCAAAAGCTGCGATACTGGAAGAGGCAGCCATCAGGGCTGTCATCTACAATGAGAACACCTCCAAATACGTCAGGACCAGTGAAGGGCAGATACTGATACCTGTCCTTGATGTGGACAGATACTATAAAAGGCTTTTCGGCTCCGGCAGACTGCCGAGGCACGCGACATTTTCGGATGGAGATGTCACTTTTGAGTACGATTCCGAGAGCCAGTGCTACATAGTTCCTTTCACCAGCCTGAGCGGGAACTACTATCCCCGCATAAGCGACATCGATACCAGCGGAAGCACCAGGACTTTAACGGTGGAGTATCTGTCATACGCAGACCAGGGATCCGTTATAGGAGGCCCGGGCGGTGACGGGGAACAGCGTGTCGTGAAGAGGATGGAGTATATCCTGCTCAAGGAGAGCGGAGAATACCATATCTATTCAGTAAGGTACATCACACAGGAAACGTGACAGGAGCCTGTATATGATAAAACGGGGGCTTTCAAAGCTCCCGTTCTTTGTTTGGACATGGCATACGTGTTGCCAAACAAGGAACTAAAGAATACAATTAAAAGGCTGATAATTACAGAAGGGATCGATTTACAGATGGAGAAAAAGCCCTATTATATAACGACTGCGATCGCATATGCGTCCGCAAAGCCTCATATAGGCAATACGTATGAGATAGTCCTTGCAGACGCTATCGCCCGTTTCCGCAGGGAACAGGGATTTGATGTCAGGTTCCAGACCGGGACCGACGAGCACGGGGAGAAGATCGAACAGAAGGCTATTGCTGCCGGCATGTCTCCGAAGGAATATGTTGACCAGGTCGCCGGAGTGATCAAGGACATCTGGGATCTGATGGACACCACATATGACAAGTTCATCAGGACAACGGATGAGGATCACGAAGAGCAGGTCCGGAAGATGTTCCGCAAGATGTACGAGAAGGGCGACATCTACAAGGGTTATTATGAAGGGTGGTACTGCACGCCTGACGAATCCTTCTGGACTGATTCACAGGTCGTGGACGGCAAGTGCCCAGAGTGCGGACGCCCTGTTGTCAGGGCAAAGGAAGAGGCTTATTTCTTCCGCATGAGCAAGTATGCCGACAGACTTATCGATTACATAAATACGCATCCTGAATTCATTCAGCCGGTCTCCAGGAAGAATGAGATGATGAACAACTTCCTTCTTCCCGGGCTGCAGGACCTCTGCGTATCCAGGAGTTCCTTCAAGTGGGGCATTCCTGTGGACTTTGACGAGGGACATGTGGTGTACGTGTGGCTGGATGCACTCAGCAACTACGTCACTGGTCTAGGATATGATGTGGACGGCAACAGCGGAGATCTCTATAAGAAGTACTGGCCTGCCGATCTGCACCTGATCGGCAAGGACATAGTGAGATTCCATACGATCTACTGGCCGATATTCCTTATGAGTCTGGATATACCGCTTCCGAAGCAGGTGTTCGGGCATCCGTGGCTGCTGATGTCAGGCGGCAAGATGTCTAAATCGACCGGTAACGTTATGTATGCCGATGATCTGGTGGAACTGTTCGGAGTAGACGCCATCAGATACTTCGTGCTTCATGAGACTCCGTTTGAGAATGACGGTACCATCACATGGGATCTTATCACGGAGAGAGTGAATACGGATCTGGCGAACATACTCGGAAACCTCGTGAACAGGACCATCGCCATGACCAACAGATACTTTGGCGGACTGGTCGAAGATGCAGGAGCGGAAGCGGACCCGGACAGTGAGTTCAAGCAGACGATCCTCTCGAGCGTCAGCAGGGTACAGGAGAGGATGGATGTGCTAAGGGTCGCGGATGCGATATCGGCGATATTTGAGATCTTCCGCCGCTGCAACAAGTACATCGACGAGACAGAACCCTGGAGGCTCGCCAAGGATCCCGAAAGCGCTTCAAGGCTCAAGACGGTCCTGTATAATCTCGTGGAAGGCATCGTGATCGGCGCTTCTCTGCTTAAGAGCTTCATGCCGTCAACTTCTGAAAAGATCCTCGGTCAGCTCAACGCGGAGCACCGAAGCCTGGACAGCATGAATGAGTTCGGGCTGTATCCCAGCGGAAACAAGGTCACGGACAGTCCGGAGATCCTGTTCGCGCGACTGGATCCTGAAGTGATCGCGGCTAAAGTCGAAGAGATCCAGAACAAGTATAAAGTGCCCGAACTGCCGAAACTCGAGCACAAGGAGACAATAAGCATAGATGATTTCGGTAAAACGGAGCTCAGAGTATGCGAAGTACTTGACTGCGAGAAGGTGCCCAAGGCAGACAAGCTGCTCAAGCTCAAACTGTTCGATGGAGAAAGAGAACGCATCATAGTATCCGGAATAGCAAAGCAGTACACGCCTGAGGATCTGAAAGGAAAGAAGATCATCTGCGTGGTCAACCTTGCACCTCATAATTTCCGCGGAATAGAGAGCGAGGGAATGCTTCTCTGCAGCGAGACTGACGGAGTGCCGAAGGCAGTGTTCGTGGATGCTGACGTGCCGGCAGGAAGCGAAGTTCACTGAAATAAAAAGCAGGAAGGGAGATGATCCGCATGGACATCTCCCTTTTGAATCGAATATGGAGGACAAAGACCGATGGCTGAGAAAGAGTATGTTTTTGAGACTACCGAGAAATACCTGAAGAAGCTGGACGGAGATCTTGCAGGAAGGACCTTCCGCCTGGCCATGGATAACGGCGATGAATACCAGATACGATTCCTGGACGGAGAGATCCTGGAATGGAGAAGAGAAGGCGGACTGCTGCGGTGGGAGAAGTACGGATGCCTTAAGGCTGACGAGAGCACGTTCTTTGTGGCGTCTGTTCTCGGAGGAACGGACGTGTGCACCTGCGTCACCCTGGTGCTGGATGAAGAGAACAGCCTGGTGACGATGTGCATCTCCAGGCAGGGGATACATCCTCTGAGACCGAGACTGGCCGAGGTCGAGTACATATTCGGAGCGATCAGAGTACCCGGCAGACCGCTGCCTGAGAAGAGACACAGTTTCACCAGAGATCTGGTGGGTAAAAAGATCGTATGGCACTATGCGAACGGGTTCATCAATACGCATATCTACCAAAGCGAGAGATATTACCGGATCGTACCTCTCACGGATACGAGGACCCCGGAGGAAGTTGAAAGGGACAACAGAGAGATCGAACTCGGTCTGCGTCCCAGGGAGATGCTCTATGAAGAGCCTGCCAGATTCATCCGGATCAAGGAAGGGATGTATCTTATCAGTTTCGTAGAAGACAATATGAACAGAGTCGATCCGGGCAGGGGCGGCAACAACATGATCGTCCTGGAGAATCTCAGGGGAGGCATAGACTGCGGGAGGACATTCTCGGTAAACAGGCAGGGCAGACTGGAGCACGGGTTCTTCCGCGCATACGGAGAACCGGTGGAAGATGATTTCCCGATCGAGAAGGAACCAACACCATACAGGGTCACAGGGGAGAAAACGCTGAATGTTGCAGTGCTGGGAACGGAGAGCAGCCTGAAGAAAAGGATCATATCCGAAGCGAGGCACAGAGGCCACACTGTTACTGATAACGCGGACACAGCTGACGCTGCAGTCGAGCTCTCGGACGGAGAGATCAGGATCACACGGAACGGACGGACAGCGGCCATGGTCCTGCCTGAAAAAACGGATACGGACTACAGAAGGACCGGGTATTACCGCTTTGAAGACGTGAAGGCACCGTATGCGGAAGAGGGCGATATAGCGATGGCTGCAGTGGACATGGCGATGTCGTGTGAATCGGGGGTCTTCTGTGTAGCATCTGATAAAGTCAGTGAACTTCCACAGGGATCCGACGGCAGAAGGAGATATGTGGCGCAGACGCACAAGGGGATAGCCGGAAAGGTATTTCATGTCGTGATGGACAGCATGGATGAGTTCGTTGTCCGGTTCCTGACGGATGAGCTTCTTGAGCTGGCATATAAGGGAACATTCTTTAAAAAGTATGCCTGCAGCTGCATGGAGTGCGATGACGGGGTCTGGTTCGTCACTGTCATGAGGGGCGAAGAATGCTTCACGATGGTGCTTGATACCGTGCAGGATCTTGTCACGACAGTGACCACGTCTCTCTACCCCCAAAAGATGCAGATGGTCCGGCATAACATTGAATTCGGTGCGATAGCTCAGGCAGGAAAAGACATCGGATTAATGAGGCACTGTTTCACGGAGGATCTGGTCGGGAAAAAGGTCACGTGGCACTATTCCCCGTACGTCAGCATCACACACTGCTACATCTCCGAAAACTATATGAGGTCATCTCTCGGAAAGATGAAACCGCTTCCTGAGGACGCTCCTGAGGAAGCAGTATTCGATGCAATGGACCGCTACCGCAGATGGGGCAGTATCTTCTTTGAGGAACCGTGTCAGTACATCAGGATCAACAAACATCTATATGTCGTATGCACGGCGGAGACAAACAGAAACAGGGTCGACCCGCTGGAAGGCGGAGGAGCTATGGTATATGCATTCAACACCAGAAGGATGCAGGATTACGGAAGAGGTTTCTTCACGGGAATGGCTGAGACATACCCGAATCTGTTCTCGGTATACGGGGAATGGGATGACGATGAGGATCCGATGGATACCGCAGAGAGTCCATATAATATCTGAAGATACAAAAAGACAGACTGCCTGAAGCCTGAAAGGCCGGCGGCAGTCTGTCTTTTTGCTCTCGGAATACTACTGCAGTCCGAATACTCTCTTCGCGTTCCCGCTCGTGACTTCAATTATCTTTTCCGGAGTCTCGCCCTTAAGGACAGCCATCTCGTCGACGACTGCAGAGATCATGTCTGAGGTGCATCTCGTTCCTCTGAAGGGAACAGGGCTGAGGTAGGGACAGTCGGTCTCAAGAATGAAACAGTCCAGAGGAAGCTCCCTGACGGCAGCCTTCTCTTTCTTTGAGTTTTTGTATGTCAGTGCTCCGCCGATACCGAGCACGAGACCGGACCTGACAGCTTCTTCTGCCATCTCCAGAGAACCGGAGAATCTGTGGAGGCAGCCGGAAGGCCTGTATCTCCTGACGTATTCCATTATGTCTGAATGTGCATCCCTGTCGTGGATCTCAACGGGCATGTTCAGTTCTTTTGCCAGGATCAGCTGAGCCTCGAAGACCTTATGCTGGATCTCGCGGGAAGGTTCCGGCCAATAATAATCGAGACCTATCTCGCCGATGGCGACCGATTTCGGTGACAGGGCCAGTTCTCTTATCCGGACAAGCCAGTCGGAAGGAAGGTCCGCGGCATCCTCCGGGTGGACGCCTACTGCGGCATAGAAATGATCATATCTCTCGGTAAGTCCGACCGCGCGTTCCGAGGAAGGGATGTCGGTCGCGTTCTCTATTATGGCGGCGACGCCTGCGGTTTTTAAAGCGCAGAGAACATCATCCCTGTCCTGGTCGAAGGCATGGTCAAGGTAGTGAGCGTGTGTATCGATTATTCCGCTGTAGCAGGTCATTGTTTCCTCCGAAAAAAGACACGTCAGACTGTGATCCTGACGTGTCTTGCAATCATGTTTTTTTACTGACGGATCACTTCAGATAAGAGTCTACGAGTTTCTGGGCATCCGGATCCTTGTCACAGGACACGAAGATGACGTAGACGCCTTTCTGTTCGATGACCGCATTGCTGATCCTGGGCAGTGATTCGGGGCTGTAGGATTCATAGGTGTTATAGAGGGAATCCTGGCGCTTGACGATCTCCTCCTTGACCTTTTTCGCGTCGGATTCGCTCTTGCAGGTGATGACTGCGAATTCCTCGCCTGTGGCTCCGGTGCCGATCTCGTAGATGAACTCATCGATCAGGTCGGTGGATAGCCCGACGACCTTTTTGACTACGCTCTCGGATACAGGAGCAAGAGTATCAAGGAACAGATCGGCGTTCCTGATGTCTTCAGCCAGTTTCGACGTATCAAGGCTGAAGGATGATCTGCAGGAGACAAGGGTGAATGTCAGCGCTGCAATGACGGCAAAAGCCACTATCTTCTTAATCAATTCTCGTAAACCTCCGGGTCAACTGTATGTGTTGCAAGATATTTCCACCAGGCCTGTCCGCCGGCCTCATTTATATAGAAACCGTTGGATGAGAAGCTGTCGCTCAGGGAACCGGATGCATCGGCCATCCCGGTGAAGCAGTCGATGTAGTATGCGGAATGCTTCTGCGCTACCGAAAGTATCATAGCGTTGTACTGCTCGATGCGCGAATTCTTTATGTAATCGTTTGAGTATCTGCTTTCATCTACGGGGACGATGTTCAGAAGGAAGATCGAAGCTGCGGGCTGAAGCCTTTTGATCTCTTCGATCAGTGAATCATAATCTTCCTCAAATACTTCCGGATAGGACCAGCCCAGCTCGTTGAGACCGAGGCATATGTATACCTTGCCGTAAGATCTCTCTGTAAGCGCGGAAGCAAATGTCTGTGAGACTCCTTCCGAATCAACGCTGTCATATGTAAGTGCGTTTGAGACGTTGACTGCCGTTCCGTAAAGGACCTTATGGAAGGTTCCGATGTTATAGGTCGGCAGGAGCTGCACTACTCTGGTGTCACCAAGGATGATCGCATTCTCAAAAAATGCGTCGTTCTGTGCCGATTCCGGAGCGGGACGGCTGTAGTCGTAGTAAAGGGGAACCTTATGGACTGCGATCTCGTCAGACGGAAGGGGCCCTACGTTCTCGGTGGTGACCTTTCTGCTGCCGTTGATTGCCTTTATGATCAGCTTTCCCAGAGGGATCAGGACGATCAGGCACAGAAGAGCTAGGGCAACCAGTCTGCGCACGAGGTACTTGTTGTATTTTATCTTCTTCATGGGCGTAACAGGCTTTTTGGGCTGCGGCTCTGAAGGAGCGTCCGGCGCTTCTTCCTCATCTTCCTCGAAAACGTCGGAGAGCTCCTGATCAGGAGCTGTAAAAGGCTCCTCTGACGGAGTCCAGTCAAGCACGATTTCATTTTCCGCGGCAATGGCTTCCTCCTGTGCCAGATCGGCAGGAGGCTCGCCCGGATCGAATGTGAATATCATTTTGTTCTCTTCGTTTTCCATAGTTACAATAATAGACCAAAGAAGTGATTATTTCAACAAAACAGTCGGCTTGGGCGGGCGACCGGATATGGTATGATTCTCATCAGAGCGCCGCGCATGCTTTACACTTAATATCTGTTCTTATTATAATAGGCATGCTTTAGGAGTTTATTAATGAACGATCACATCAGAAATTTTTCAATAATCGCTCATATCGACCACGGCAAATCGACTCTTGCCGACAGGTTCCTGGAGATGACCAATTCTGTGGATTCCAGGGAGATGAGGGGACAGATCCTTGACGGGATGGAACTCGAACAGGAGAGAGGGATCACCATCAAGGCCAGCGCCGTGACGATAGAGTACAAGGCAAAAAACGGGGATACCTATGAGTACAACCTCATCGATACCCCGGGTCATGTCGACTTCAACTATGAGGTGTCCCGCAGCCTTGCGGCGTGCGAAGGCGCGGTGCTTATAGTTGATGCGACCCAGGGAGTGGAGGCTCAGACGCTGGCGAATGCCTATCTCGCGGTTGACAATGACCTGGAGATCCTGCCTGTAATAAACAAGATAGATCTCGTCTCTGCCGATCCCGAGAGGTGCAAACAGGAGCTTGAGGACTACGTGGGGATCCCCGCCGATGATGCACCGCTGATCTCAGCCAAGCTGGGCACCAATGTGGAGGAAGTGCTTGAACGCATTGCCACCGACTTTCCTCCCCCCGGAGGGGATGAGAACGCTCCTCTGAAATGCCTTATATTTGACTCGGCATATGACAGTTACAAGGGAGTGATCGTCTATGTCCGCGTTTATGACGGAAAAGTCACGGCCGGTGACCGGATAAGGATGATGGATACCGGAGCTGAGTTCCAGGTGGTGGAAGTCGGCAGGATGAGAGCTCTGTCCCATGAGCCGTGCGAGAGCCTCTCTGCAGGCGAAGTTGGATATATCACGGCAAGCATAAAGAGAGTTGCGGACACCCGTGTCGGAGACACAGTGACATCTGCCGACAGACCATGTGACAGCCCTCTTCCGGGCTACAGAAAAGTAATGCCGATGGTGTTCTGCGGAATATATCCCGCTGACGGAGCCGACTACGAATCCCTCAAGGATGCTCTGGCGAAACTTGCCCTGAATGACGCTTCTCTGTCATATGAGCCTGAGACTTCAGGCGCTCTGGGCTTCGGGTTCCGCTGCGGATTCCTGGGACTGCTGCACCTTGAAGTCATCACCGAGAGGCTGGAAAGAGAGTTCGATCTCGACCTGGTGACCACAGTTCCAAGTGTCGTATACAGGATCACCCTGAATACGGGAGAGGTCGTTGAGATAGACAACCCGACCTCCTATCCCGATCCGGCTACGATCGTCAAGACAGAGGAGCCTGTGGTAGACGCGCATATCCTTTCTCCCACCGATTATGTCGGGGCCATAATGGATCTCTGTCAGAGGAGGAGAGGCACGTTTATCGACATGAAGTATATGGACAAGACCAGAGTGGATCTCCACTATGAGCTCCCTCTTGCCGAGATCATATACGATTTCTTCGATGCACTTAAGAGCAAGACGAGAGGATATGCTTCTCTGGACTATGAGATAAAAGGATACAGGGAGAGCAAACTTGTCAAACTGGATTTCCTGATCGCCGGTGAGCAGGTGGATGCGCTCTCGTTCATCATCTTCGCGGATGATGCGTATTCCAGAGGAAGAAAGACCGCTGAGCGCCTGAAGGAATATATACCCAGACAGCTTTTTGAAGTCGCTATCCAGGCCGCGGTAGGCGGAAGGATAATCGCAAGGGAGACTGTCAAAGCACTGAGGAAAGACGTGCTTGCGAAATGTTACGGGGGAGACATATCGAGGAAGAAGAAGCTGCTGGAGAAGCAGAAGGAAGGGAAGAAGAGGATGCGTAAATTCGGATCCGTCGAAGTCCCCAGCGAAGCTTTCACGGCAGTACTAAAACTTGATGACTGATCTTAATCAGATACTATAGCGGATCAACAGCCGGCCGGAGATTCCTGCCGGCCGATGACGCATGCACAGGAGAAAGAAAAAAGATGTTTTCACGTTTGTTTCAGAAAAGCGGAGTGTCATGGATAGTCGCCGGGCTGGGCAACCCTGACCGCAAATACGAAGGTACCCGCCACAACATGGGATTCATCGCCATGGATCACATCGCGGAGAAAAAAGGCATATCCGTGACACGGGCCAAATTCAGCGCATTGACTGCAGTCAGGAAGGAAGATTGCGGCCAGGTGCTTTATATGAAGCCGCTTACGTACATGAACAGATCAGGTGACGCGATAGGCGAGGCAGCAAGATTCTACAAGGTCCCCGCGGATCATGTGATCGTTATCTGCGATGATATAACGCTGCCGGCGGGAACGATAAGGATCAGGGCAAAAGGAGAGGCCGGCGGACATAACGGGCTCAAGAGCATCATCGCGGCTCTGGGCAGCAATGAGTTCCCGCGCATAAAGGTCGGCGTCGGCAATGATACGCCTTCCGGGGATGAACTTGTGGATTTCGTTCTGGGCAGACCGTCGGAAGATGATCTTAAGGCCATTATGAGCAGGATGGACGATATTTACTCCTCACAGGAGCTTATCAAGGAAGAAAAGCTGGAACTTGCACAGAGCAGGTACAACAGGGGAAAGAGCGAATGAGGATACTTGACGCGATAGCCGAAAGCAGACAGATAGAGGAACTGGCGGACTCCCTGAAGGGAAAGAAGAGGGCGTCGGCTCTTTTCGGTGCGCACAGGATACACCGCGCTGTATGCGCCGCGGCTTTTTCGCTCAGAACGGACAAAAAGGTCATAGCGGTGTTCGAAAGCGACGCCGATGCGTTCCGTTCCGCGGAGGACATCAGGACACTGGGTTTTGCAAAGGCGGAAGCCCTGCCCTCCAGAGAGATCACTCTCCTGGATGTGGAAGGCGCATCACGTGAGGAAGAGATCGCAAGGCTGTCTGTTCTCGGAAAAGCAGCGAAGGGAGAACTGGATCTCATATGCTGTTCGGTGGAAGCGTTCTGCCTCATGACAATGCCTCATGAGATCTATCTGTCCAGACTGAAGGAGATAAAAAAAGGCGACAGAATAGACCAGAGGGATCTTTCTGCCTCACTGCTGGATGCGGGATATACAAGGACGGAAAGAGTAGAAGGAAGGGGACAGTATGCCGTCAGGGGAGACATCATCGACATCTTTCCCACAGACAGGGACGCACCGGTCAGGATAGAGCTGTTCGGAGACGAAGTGGACAGGATCTCGGAGTTTGCCGCGGACACACAGAGAAGGACCTCAGAACTCGAAAAAGCAGAGATCTCGCCTGCGAGGGAGATATCATTCTTCGGACAGGCTGCGGAAAGAGCTGAGGAGTTCTGCGGAACTCTCAGGGAAGGCCCGCTCAGGGACGCGATAGCCTCAGATCTTCAGGAGATGAAGGAAGGGATACTTCCAGCATGCTCTGACAGGTATCTCAACATATGCTACGAGAATCCGGAGACGGTGGCGGATTACCTCGCTGACGCGGTCATTTTCGTGTCGGAACCCGTCGAGCTGGAGACCAGATACAAGAACCTCATGCAGAGACACACCTATGATCTGGAAGACTTTTCCGCCAAAGGACTGTATACAAAACAGCTCGGGAGGTTCTACGCGGACATGAACGAAGTGTTCGCTGAGCATGACAGGGTGCTCTGTGAGACTTTTACCCGGGCAGTAGGCGAGAGAGTCCTTTCCGCGATCGTCAACATCAGTTCAAACACGGTGCCGAGATGGGGCGGAGAGATCGCCGTGCTGGCGGAAGACCTCGAGGCTTACAGAAACACCGGCTACAGTTGCGTCGTTTTCACAGGAACTGCCAGAGCTGCGGATGCTGTGAGAGGAGACCTGGGAGCGGAAGGCTTTGAGGCTGAGGTGACTGACGTGTCGCTTCCGGCACAGGGGCATGTTGCAGTGACAGAGGGCTCACTGTCCTCCGGGTTCGAGTTTGCCCCGCTCAGGATAGCGGTCATCTCATCCTATAACGAGAACAGAAGAGCGAGAAGCTCATCCAGACAGAAGCGTGCGTCCGAAGCTTTCGGAAGTCTTGAGGATCTCCGGAAAGGCGATTATGTCGTTCACAGGAACCACGGGATCGGGATGTTTGACGGGATCAAGAGGATCGACCATCATGGATATGTGGCTGATTATATAACGCTCAGGTACAGGGACGGGGACATGCTGTATGTTCCGGTCACGAGCCTGGACATGGTGAGTCCGTACATCTCCGGAAAAGATGACGCCAAGGTCACCCTCAATAAACTGAACTCGGGTGAGTGGCAGAAGACAAAGCAAAAGGTCTACAGATCGGTCAGGGAGATGGCAAAGGAGCTCATCGAGCTCTACGCCAAAAGAGAGAAGACAGAAGGAATTAGTTTTTCTTCCGATACCGAATGGCAGCGGGACTTTGAGGCGAGATTCCCCTACGAGGAGACAGAGGACCAGCTGAGGAGCGCGGAAGAGATCAAGAAGGACATGGAGAGCCGCAGGCCCATGGACCGCCTGCTGTGCGGGGATGTTGGAGTGGGCAAGACAGAGGTCGCCCTGAGGGCAGCATTCAAGTGTGTCAGTGACGGTTATCAGGTAGCGATCCTCGTGCCGACGACGATACTTGCGTGGCAGCACTATCAGACGGTGCTTGAGCGCATGGATCCGTTTCCGATAAAGACCGCACTGCTGTCCCGCTTTGCTGACTCGAAAGCGATAAAGGCTGCCGTTGCGGGAATAAATAACGGTACCGTCGATATCGCCATAGGAACACACAGGCTGCTCCAGAAGGATATAGAGTTCAAGAAACTCGGGCTGCTGATAGTGGACGAGGAACAGAGGTTCGGGGTAGCACACAAGGAAAAGCTCAAGGAAAAGTTCCCGGGAGTCGATGTGCTGACGCTCTCGGCAACACCCATTCCGCGCACGCTCAACATGGCCATGAGCGGGATCAGGGACATGAGTACGATAGAGAATCCCCCTATTGACAGGCATCCTGTGCAGACATATGTTACGGAATACGATGAGGATACCGTAAGAAATGCCATCAGAAGGGAACTGTCCAGAGGAGGGCAGGTCTATTACCTGCACAACAGGGTCGAGACCATAGAGAAGACAGCCGCCAGACTTCTTGAGATGGTCCCTGAGGCGAGGATAGAGATAGCCCATGGTCAGATGAACGAGCAGCAGCTCTCGGAAGTCTGGAGGCACATGGTCGAAGGCGAGTGCGACGTTCTGGTATGCACGACGATCATAGAGACCGGAGTGGATATCGCCAACTGCAACACACTGATAATCGAGGATGCCGACAACCTGGGACTGGCACAGCTGTACCAGCTGAGAGGGAGGGTCGGAAGGAGCAGCAGGAGAGCGTATGCGTGGCTTCTGTTCCGCAAGGATAAGGTGCTGAACGAGATCTCAGCGAAGAGACTTGCAGCGATAAGGGATTTCACTGCTTTCGGTTCCGGATTCAAGATAGCGATGCGCGACCTGCAGATACGCGGAGCCGGAAGCGTGCTGTCAGCCAAACAGAGCGGGCATATCCAGAATGTCGGGTACGATACATACATACGCATCCTGGAACAGGCAGTAAGCGACGAACAGGGGATCGCAGCTCCTGCGAAAGAGATGGAGTGCAGGATAGACCTGCAGATCTCAGCGTACATACCTGACAGCTATATCGAGGACATCGAGAGCAGGATAGAGATGTACAAGCGGATAGCTGACATCAGTAACAAGGAAGACTACGACGAGGTCGTAAGCGAACTCAGGGACAGGTTCGGGCCGCTGCCGGAATGCGTGAGGATGCTGTGCAGCGTTTCTTCCGCCAGAGCAACTGCAGCACGGCTCGGCTTCTATGAGATAAAGAGCAGAAACGGTTCGGTGCTCATGTATATCGACGGTCTGAGCGAAGACCAGCTTCGCGCGGCTGTCAGGACTATTCCGGGAAGAGTTTTCTACTCGGCAAGAGGAAAGAAGTATCTCACCATCAGCGATACTGACGCCGGGGATCCGCTCGAAGACATCTTTGCAGTGCTGGATGCCCTGAGGGCAGCTCCGGGAGACCGGACGGCGTCTTGAACAGAGGGAGCATATGGAAAAGAACGGTTCGAAGAAATATATTATCAGAAGGCTTGCGGCGCTGGCGGTCCTGCTGGCCGTCGCGGCCGTCGCAGTGGCGATGTTCGCAAAGAACAGCGCCAGAAGGACTGCTCACAGGGAAGCGATGGACAGTCTTTCTCTTGAGATGGCAGATGACGCGGCGGTCGCTGCTGCCTGCCCAGGCGTTACGTACAGTTCAAACAGCAATGGCGGTATCTTTGAGTACGGAACATCCATAGTGGATCCGCTCTGCCTCGTAGGAGAACACACCGGAGATATCTCTGTGGCTGACGGATCGCAGATCGATACATCGAAAGTCGGAGAATACGATGTCACGTTCAGGCTGTCCTGCACGGACAGATTCGGTAAAAGAGCCGTCAAGGATGTTGTCATGCACTACACGGTGACGGACACGGAAGCCCCAAGGATAGAGATAAGATATCCCTTCATAGCACTGTTCACCGGTGACAAGTATGACCCGATGGAGAACGTCATAGCAGCGGAGGATCCTGTGGACGGGAATGTGACCTGCAGCATCGATACCGACATGGATACGACAAGGGCAGGATCATATAGCGTAAAGATCACCGCGGCAGACAGGAACGGGAACGAAACAGCAGCGGAATATACAGTTGACGTAGATGAGTTTGCACCGGCCAGGACTCCTGCCGACGGCATATACATGTATTCTGTCAGGATAAACCGTGCCGCCAATACCGTGACTGTCTACAAAAGGGACGAAAACGGCCGGTATACGATACCGTACAAAGCGATGGTCTGTTCCACAGGCGACGCCACTCCGCTCGGCACGTATTACACATACGACGATCCGTCAAACAGCAAGTGGTCGCCGAGATATCCATGGTGGTCATTGTACGGAGGAGTCTACGGGATGTATGCCACCGGCATCACAGGAGCCATACTGTTTCACTCGGTGCCGTACTACTCCCCCAACCAGAACGATCTCGAATATGAGGAGTACAACAAGCTGGGCACTGCTGCGTCGATGGGCTGCATCAGGCTCTCCGTGCGCGACGTCATGTGGATATTCTCACACTGCCCGAAAGGCACTATGGTGGAGTTTTATGACGATGCGGCCGATCCGGGACCTCTCGGCAAGCCGGAACCGGTTCATATAGATACATCCAGCCCCAACAGGGGATGGGATCCGACAGATCCGGATCCCGGAAATCCGTGGAGAAACAGTTGAAAAACTTGCACAGTCAGTGCAACAGCACTGCACCAAATACACACATAAAAAAGAGGGCATGCTCCGGACGCTGCGTCTGAGGGACATGTCCCGGAATAAAGGAAAACCGAGGCTTTGATCATGCAGTCAAAAGCGAAAAAGAGGACATTGATAATAATAGCGGCGCTGCTGGCGCTGGGGACAGCCGCATTCGCGGGCTGGTACTTCTTCCTGAGAGGAGGCGACGGCAATGCGGTATATGTGATGCCTGTAAGCTCGGTGGCTGAATTCGGAACAGGCAGTTCCAACCGATTCAGCGGGATCGTCGAGGCGCAGCAGACCGTGGAGTTCCGAAAGGACAACACGAAGACCATAAAGACTACCTATGTCAGCGAAGGAGATCAAGTGAACGAGGGAGACATACTGTTCTCCTACGATACCGACGCGATAAAACTGCAGGTCTCCCAGAAAAAACTCGACATACAGAGAGAGCAGGCTTCCATTACAAGCAACAATGAGATGATCGCGATTACTGACGATGATCTCGAAAAGCAGAGACTGCGCAATGAGAACAGGCAGATCGAATACAGGATAAAGGCGCTGCGCAACGAGCTCAGCAGCCTTGAAGAGTCGATGTCCGAGACAGACGTCGTCTGCACGGTGGACGGGACCGTCAAGAAGGTATCGGACGGCACCGACGGGAGCGATGTCTACATTTCCGTGATGAAATCCGGAGATTATGTAGTAAAGGGAAAGGTAAATGAACTAAATCTTTCACAGATCTCCCAGGGAACCCCGGTCACGGTCCACAGCAGAATAGACGATACTTCCTGGAGCGGCACTGTTTCGAGGATCGAGACTGGGCAGCCGGTAAATGAAAAGGAATACGGATTCTATGTCTCGGATGACATGGGCACCAGTTCAAAATACTATTTTTACGTGGATCTTGAGGACAGCAGCGGTCTGTTCCTGGGACAGCATGTCGTTGTCGAACCGATGGGTGCCTCGGTGAAGAAGGGACTCTGGCTGTTCGAAGATTACATTGTAGGCGCCGACAGCGGATCTCCGTATGTCTGGATCGACTCCAACGGAAGGATCAGAAAGAGCCATGTAACGCTGGGCGAGTACGATGCGGAGATCGGGAGCTGGCAGATAACAGACGGTCTGACCATCAACGACTCGATAGCGTATCCGGACGAGAGCATCTCTGACGGAATGAAGACGACGACGGAATATGCAGAGCCTTCGTTCAGCGGGGATGATCAGGGGGAATGGAGCTCATCCTTCGTGGGGGATGAAGAGGAGAACGGAGCATTCATCGGAGGAGATGAAGGTCCGGAAGATAGCGGGACGTTCTACGGAGGGGCTGATGTGCCGGAGGACGATGCCGGATGATCATAGATATCAAAAACCTGTACAAAGACTATCTCAACGGTGAGATGGTGGTGCCGGTGCTGAAAGACGTCTCTTTTTCTGTGGATGAGGGAGAATTCGTCTCGATAATGGGAAGGTCCGGCAGCGGCAAATCAACGCTGATGAACATCATAGGATGTCTGGACAGACCGACATCGGGAACTTATCTGTTCAATGGCGAGGACGTGTCCGCCATGAGCGACGATGAACTGTCTGATCTCAGGAACAGAGGAGTAGGATTCATCTTTCAGCAGTTCAACCTCCTCCCGAGGGAAACTGCGCTGGAAAACGTAGAACTTCCTCTGGTGTATGCAAATGTCCCTGCGGCTGAAAGAGAGAAACGCGCCAGAGAGGCGCTTGAGAGAGTCGACCTTGCGGACCGCGCGGATTTTCTTCCGACACAGCTTTCCGGAGGACAGAAGCAGCGCGTCGCAGTTGCGAGAGCTATAGTCAACAACCCCAGCATACTGCTGGCGGATGAGCCGACCGGTGCGCTGGATTCAAAAAGCGGTGAGCAGCTGATGGATCTTTTCTGCGATCTCAACAGACAGGGGATGTCGATCGTTATGATAACTCATGAGCGCGGCGTTGCGGCATATGCGCAAAGAGTCATGATGCTGAGTGACGGAGTGCTTACGGATACAGATAAAGACATGTTGGAGGGCATAAAATGAAGAAGAACAAGGCCCTCCGCAGGGCGATAGGTGTGCTGGCGATACTTGGAGTTCTGGCCGGAGCCATGTTTGGAGCGAGAGCTCTGATAGACCGCAAACGGACGATCCCTGTCATATCCGTATCCAATATCGCGGACATGTGGTATGATTCAGGCTCATCCGGGTACGGACAGATCAGCCAGGGCGGAGTCCAGCAGGTCTGGAACGATACGGGCAAGCTCATAAGCAAGGTCTATGTCTCTGCAGGAGACAAGGTCAGCAAGGGGGATCCTCTTGTTCAGTACGACGTCTCCGAAGCGCGTCTCGAAGCCGACAATTGCCGCATCATCTACGAGATGGCAAAGAGGGACCTCAACAAAGCGCAGGAGAGATTGGAATATATCAGAACGTTCATACCGAACGAAAGACCGGAACCGG
>CACYBC010000123.1 GCA_902772615.1 uncultured Ruminococcus sp. | reverse complement strand
GGCAGAAGCCTTGCATTTGCAAGATCGACCGCCAGTACGAAACCGGGCTCCCCGAACCAGTCAGCGGTATAGCTGTCGGTGATCAGAGAGAAATAAGATGCCAGTTCGCCGCTCCAGGCCACGCGGCATTTTTTGCCTTTCTGCCTGAGAGCGTGCGCAATTGCGATCCCCGACCCGATAGCGTCTCCGTCAGGATTCTTGTGAGTCAGTATGAGGATATTGTCCGCCTTCAGCAGCCTCGCAGCTGCTTCTTCAGGACTGATCTTCCGGGTTTCCATCTGAGTTAAGTCCTTTCAGGATGCTGTCGATCCGGTTGTAGTAATCCACCGAATCATCCGGCACAAACTGCAGTGATGGTATCTTTCTGATATTCTTCATAGTATGCGCAAGCTCAGTCTTCAGAAAGCCTTCCGCCCCCTGAAGGACCCTGCATGCTTCTGCTGCTTCTTCTCCTCCGCCGACAGAAGCGATATAGACCTTTGCATAAGACAGGTCACTTGTGACCTTGACCCTGACCACTTCGAGAAGGGGACTGATCCTTGGATCCTTCATTCTCGTAATGATCATCGCAAGTTCGCGTCTGAAGTCAGAGTTCAGTCTTTCTGCTCTGTGAGACGGCATATTACTCCTCCCTGTACTCCTCTTTCCTGTAAGCTTCCAGAACGTCGCCTTCTTTTATGTCATTGAACTTTCCGAGAGAGATACCGCATTCGTATCCCTGTGAAACTTCCCTGACGTCATCCTTGAATCGTCTCAGCGAGGATATGTCGTCATCATAGATAATTATGCCGTCGCGCACCACGCGTATGATACTGTTGCGTGTGATGGTGCCCTTGGTGACATAACAGCCGGCAATCGTTCCGACAGAGCTGATCTTGTAGACCTGTCTGACTTCCGCCGATCCGAGATCGACCTCGCGGATCTTGGGCGCCAGCATTCCCTTGAGAGCCTTTTCGACATCATCTATCGCATCGTAGATGATCCTGTACATGCGCATATCGATGCCCTTCTCCTCGGCTTCAGAAGACGCCGCGGCATCAGGTCTTACGTTGAACCCGATGACTATCGCTCCGGAGGCGTCCGCCAGCATAATATCGTTGGCGCTCACGCCGCCTACTCCCATATGTATGATGCGCACTCTGACTTCGTCGTTCGAAAGCTTTTCCAGACTCTGTCTGAGAGCTTCGCAGGAACCCTGAACATCCGCTTTGACGATGATGGGCAGTTCCTTGATCTCCCCTTCTTCGATATGGCTGAACAGCGTGTCGAGAGTCACCTTTGAGAAGCTCTTGTATCTCTCTTCCTGCTGTGCTGTCCTTCTCTCCTCCACGAGTTCCCTGGCCAGTCTCTCATCCTTGACCGCATTGAACCTGTCTCCGGCCTGAGGCACTTCCACAAGACCAGTGATCTCGACAGGCACAGAGGGTCCCGCACTGTCTATGAGATTGCCGTTTTCATCCGTCATCTGGCGCACACGTCCGATCGCCGTGCCTGCGATGACGACATCTCCGTTGTGCAGGGTTCCTTTCTGGACCAGGATGGTGGCCACGGGTCCGCGGCCTTTGTCAAGCCTGGATTCGATCACCGTTCCGAGTGCCAGTCTGTTGGGATTCGCTTTGAGATTCTGCACTTCTGCAACAAGATTGATCATCTCGAGCAGCTCATCTATTCCTTCTCCGGTCTTGGCTGACACATTTACGCATACGACGTCTCCGCCCCATTCCTCAGGCACAAGATCATACTCCGTAAGGGAGGCCTTGACTCTGTCGGGGTCAGCTTCGGGTTTATCTATCTTATTGAGCGCAACGATTATCGGTACGTTCGCGGCTTTTGCATGGTTGATCGCCTCTACGGTCTGGGGCATGATTCCGTCGTCCGCTGCTATGACCAGAACTGCGATGTCTGTAACAGACGCGCCTCTGGCTCTGATCGCGGTGAAAGCTTCATGGCCCGGGGTGTCGAGGAACGTGATGACCTTCCCGCCCTGCTTGACCTGATATGCGCCTATGTGCTGAGTGATGCCGCCGGCTTCTCCGGACTGGACATGACTCTTTCTGATATAGTCCAGGATCGAGGTCTTGCCGTGGTCGACATGGCCCATAACAACGACTACAGGAGCACGGGAAACAAGGCTTTCCGGCGGATCTTCCTCGCTGTCCGCTCCGGCAATGTTCAGCCTCTCCTCTATCGTCACATGGACTTCTCTCTCGACTTTTGCTCCGAGTTCCTCGGCTACAAGGGATGCAGTGTCAAAATCTATCAGTTCAGAGACCGACGCCATGACGCCCAGCGACATGAGCTTCTTTATAACTACCGTAGCCTGTGCCTTTAGGCGGCTTGCCAGTTCTCCTACCGAGATCTCATCCGGGATCATGATCTTGAGCTGTGCATGACGAGCCTTTTCAAGCTGAAGTCTCTGCAGTCTCTGTGCTTCTGTTTCTCTCTTCTGATACTGCTGCCTGTTCTTGTTCTGACGGTTGGTGAATTTCTGCTTGTTGCCCTGGATGTTGCCCTGATTGCGTCTCCTGTTATTGCTGTCCGCCCCGTTCTGAGTGGCAAGGACATCATACTTCTCATTGTATTTGCTGAGATCGACTTCAGACGCCCTGGTATCCACGACGCGGGAAACTCTTTCCTGCACCACGCTGGTCTTGTTTCCCTGTCCCTGATTCTCTCTGGCTTCTGCGCGCCTGAGCTGCTTCTGGGCAGATCTTTCTATGTCCCTCTTCTCGGCAGGACGCTGGGGCTGCTGCTTCTGTTTCTGAGAAGGCTGCGCCTGAGCCGGCTGCTTCTTCTGTTCCTGCTGCGGTTTCTTTGCAGGTTTCGCCTCGGCCTTCTTCTGATTGTTATCCTTAGCCGGAGCCTCTTTCTTCACTGCAGGCTTGGACTCCTCCTTCGGCTTTTCCTCAGGAAGCACGTCGTTCGCAAAGTACGCATTCAGGTCTTTCGCCTGACGCTGCAGCGTAATCGCGTTGAAAAAGAAATCCAGCTCGTCTTCCGTCAGCACTGTCGTGTGCTTTCTCGCCTGTCCTTCAAGCGGTTCGAGCACTGCAATGACATCTTTGTTCGGAAGGCTCATGTCTTTAGCCAGATCTCCGAGTTTGTACTTAATGATCATTTAATCCTCCCTTGGATCGCCTTATTAATAAGTTTCGCAAAATTATTATCTGTTATTGCCGCTACTCCGAATCTCCATCCGAACTTTTCACAGATATCATCCTGTGTCAGTTCGGTATATATGATCCTGCAGCTGTCCTGACAGAATCTCTCGACCGACTGTCTGGTCCTGTCAGAGATGTCTGACGCGAGCAGCACTACCGGTGCTCCGGCAGCGACTGCACTCTTGGCTGCATCGAAGCCGATCTTCAGTTTTCCGGCTCCCCTCGCCATTGAGATGGCAGAGAGCAGTTTCTCATTCTTCATCGCTCTGACGGACCTCGTCCGCAAGACGGTCGAACAGTTCCTGAGTCATGCTGCATTCCAGGGCTCTTTCCAGCTGTTTCGTCTTCTGGGCTTTTCTCAAACAGCTCTCATCCCTGCAGATGTATGCACCTCTTCCGGATTTCTTCCCTGTGATATCCACAGAGATGTCCCCCTCCGGGGATTTGACGATCCGGATCAGTTCCTTCTTAGGTTTGTGCTCCCTGCATCCGACGCACATTCTCAGCGGGATCTTCTTCGGCATCTCTTACTGTATTATCCTCTTTCAGTTCTCTTCTCCGTAATACCCGCTTTCAGGACGGATATCGATCTTGTATCCTGTGAGCTTGGCGGCAAGTCTTGCGTTCTGTCCTCTGTTACCGATTGCCAGCGAGAGCTGATGGTCGGGAACCGTGACTCTGCACATCTTTTCGTCTTTGTCCGTGATCTCCACGTTCACTACGTTTGCAGGAGAGAGCGATTCGGCAATGAACTTTGTGGGATCTTCGCTCCACAGTATGACGTCTATCTTCTCTCCGCCGAGTTCTTCAACGATATTCGCCACGCGCGCTCCGCGGGGTCCGATGCACGCTCCGCGGGGATCTACGTTCTCATCTTTTGACCACACGGCGATCTTTGTACGCTGTCCCGCTTCTCTGGCGATGCCCTTGACTTCTACCGTACCGTCAAAGATCTCCGGGACCTCATTCTCGAACAGCCTCTTCACGAGTCCGGGGTGAGTGCGGCTTATAAGTACTCTCGGTCCGCGCTCAGACACTTCAACATCCACGACATAAAGCTTTATGTGCTGTCCTTCGATGAGCACCTCGTCCGGCACCTGTTCATTCTTCGGCAGGATAGCTTCTGTCTTCCCGATCAGAACGACTGCGTTCCCTCTGACAGGATCCACCCTGTTGACCACGGCTGTCACGAGCTCTCCCTCTTTGCTCTGAAGCTCCTCAAAGACCTGATTACGTTCAGCGTCACGTATACCCTGACGTATGACGTGCTTGGCGTTTACCGCCGCGATCCTCCCGAACTTCTTGACCTTTACGGGAACGTCGATGACCGATCCGATCCGGGCCCTTGAGCGGTATGTCTTGGCCTCTTCCAGAGTCATCTGGGTATTGGGATTCTCAACTTCTTCCACGACATCCTTGCGGATGTAGATCTTTAGTCCTTCCGTGTCCGGATTGATATCCACGAAGATATTGTCTTCTCCGCCGTAATCTCTTCTGACGGCATGCACTATTGCCGCTCTTATCTTTTCAATGAGGCTCTCTTTTGTTACTCCTCTTTCCTTTGACAGCAGCTCAAGAGCATCAAAGAATTCACTGTTGGCACCCATCTGGTGTTTCCTCCTAAATATCGTTGTCATCGTCTGCCTTGACAAAGGCGACGTCAGATTTGTTAAAACTACGTGTCCCGTCTTCGGTCGCGACAGAGAACCTCTCCCGGTCACTTTCCGTCAGGATCCCCCTGAACTCCCTTACATGATCGGCGTCTTCCCTCACAAGCCTTACCGTCACCGGTTTGCCCGTCCACTGCCGGAACTGATCCTCCGTGCGGATCCTTCGTCCGAGTCCCGGAGAAGACACTTCAAAACTGTATGGGGCTGATGTGAGGTTCTCAGCATCGATCAGCGGATCCACTGCTCTGGACATCTTTTCGCAGTCCTGTATGCCGATGCCTTCCGGTTTATCGATAGTGATCCTCATTATCATGTTCTGTCCTTCTTTTCCGTAGAACACATCCCAGACGGACAGTCCCAGTTCCTCTGCGACCGGGGCGGCGATCTCCATCACCCTCTCGGCAATGCTTTTCTTTTCAGCCATATGTTTCCCTTTTTCTGTTATACAAACGAAAGAGCGGGTCGCCCCACTCTTCCGTACTAACAATCATTCAACACTGATATATTAGCATCTTTTTCAGAAAATGCAATACCATTTTATGTCGTTATGTATATTATTGTTGT
>CACYBC010000122.1 GCA_902772615.1 uncultured Ruminococcus sp. | reverse complement strand
CAGAAGTACAGATTGTTCATCATCCGGGAATATGCGCAGTTTGGCAGTGCGGGTCTGCAGCAACAGGAAACACCTCCTTTTGATAGGATCTCCCAGATACATTCTATCAATGACATTGTCCCTAAAAACGGACAATGGGAAGTGTTTCAATCCCGAAAAATAGTGTTATTATTCTTCACTAAAAATGATAGTATTGGAGGCAGGCGATTCTCCCACGACTGAAGTCACGGGTCTCCGCGCCTGATTTAGAATGAAAAGAGATGAAGCTTATCCCAGATGCATGACCTGGCTGTAGTGCTCCATGCGGGCTTCAATGTCGGTCCTGTCTATGGTGCCTTCCCGTATGAACTGCTCAACGGTCCTGCGGGAGGGGATGCCGACACGGCCGCCCAGCGCGGTGCATTTTATGTATGAGACGGCGCTCGCGTATCTGGTGCAGGTCTCCAGGTCCCAGCCCTGGCTGTGAGCGAACAGGAATCCGCCGTGGAACACGTCACCGGCTCCGGTGGTGTCTATTATGTCGAAACCGGAGAATGCAGGGATCCTGAAAGTCTCTCCTTTTTTGTTTGCGCCGGCGCAGCCTTCCGCTCCGAGGGTGACGATGCAGGTGTCGATGCCGCGTTCCTTTACAAGCTTCTGCATGTTGGCGACATATCCGTAATCTTCCCCGAACATCGCGGTATAGAACTGGTTCGACATGATCATGATGTCGCAGTGATCCAGCGTCCACGCCAGATCCTCGCCGTAGTATCCGCCGTCCACAGAGACGATGACACCGCTGTCTCTGGCGATTCCGATGATGCGCTGCATCATCTCTCCACTGGCATGCCCGACATGCAGATATCTTGCGCTGGCGATGAACTCTTCGTCGACATCCTCCGGACCGAGGTCGGGAGAACTGTCCGGATCCTCTCCGTTATACGATATGAAACTGCGCTCGCGGGTCTTCTCCTCTGCGAGGCATACCACCAGAGTGGTGCTGCCTTTCTTGTTGAAGAGGTGGGAAGTATCTATGCCGTGATACTCAAGGTCGCTGCGGAAGAAGACGGCAGCCTCATCTGTTCCCACCGCGCCCATGAAACTGCATCTCGAGCCCTGCCTTGCGGCAGCGGCCAGCGCGTTGTCCACATTGCCGCCCGGCTGCCACAGGAAATTCTTCATCCTGGATACAGCGCCGCTCGCGGGGATCTCGTCGATCTGAAGCGCGAGATCGACTATGCCGTTCTCCAGACCTATTATGTCAAATGCTTTTTCCACTGTCGTTCCCTCCGTATGACCGGGAGTCCGGCATGCAAGATAAAACTGCATGCACCGTTCAGGATCCCCGGTGATGTCCGAACATGTGCGCAGCCGTCTTTTCCGGCGGCGCACGGCAGTATATCTCTGATATCAGTATACCATCTGTGAAGGCACAGCATAAAAATCATTTCATTGAAGAGACCGCGCCGGTGATTGATGAATGGGATCGCAAAATAATATGATTATATAAAGAGATAAACCTGCTACATTTATGGGAGGCTGTCATGGCGTACCTGTTATCCTACATGAAAAAAGGGGAGGGCATATATCCCCCGGAACTCTACCCTCAGCAGAAGGATCAGCCGGGATATCTGTGCGATCTTGACCACTCGATGCATCTGGCTGTCAGCGAGGATGGGAAGAGATTCACTCCTCTTAAAAACAACACCGGGATCCTGTTCCCGGAATGCGACCTTAACGACGGAGTCATAAAGGGGACCACCAAGACGCTCATAGATCCTTATCTGCTCAGAGGAGCGGATAGTTTCTATGTGCTGGGAGTGAGAAGGAACCAGAACGCCCCTGATCCTCTTAGCACCGGCTGCGCCATGGTATGGCGCACAGTGGACCTCATCGAATATGAAGTTTACGGATTCCTGAAGCTCTCGGAGTCGGAGATCAGGAGACCCAGGGCGGCTTATGACAGCGCATCCGGAACATACCGGGTCGAATGGGAGACGGAGGACGGCAGAACGTTCGCGGCGGTCTCCGGAAGCCTCAGGGAAGTCTTCTGCCCGCAGGAGGTGGAGAGGACCATTTCCGCCGCCGATCCCGGCGATGTGCCCGGAGCCATTCCCGGCAGTCTTGTCGAGATCACGGAGGTGGAGTGCGCGAGGCTCAGAGCCTGGTTCCTGCCCGCGGAGAATACCGGCGTCAGGGTGCCTGACATGGAATGGCCGGTGAAGTATGAGGATCTTCCAGCGGCGGAATGCCTCTACAGCGACGGTTCTGTCCACAGCAAGCCGGTCGACTGGAACAGGGATGACCTGGAAGCGGTGGATCCGTCGGTGCCCGGAACATACACTGTCAGAGGAAGGATCCGTACCAGACACTGGCCTTTCCCGATAGAGACATCGCCCAGACCCAAAGGCGCGATGGAGGTACACGGGCTGGAGAACGAGGTGTCCGGAAGGATGAGCGATCCCTGCGTCATAGAATACAGGGGAAGGTATTACCTGACGAGCTCCGGCAGCAACGACATCATCGTCAGAGCGGCGGACAGACTGGAGGACGTGTTCTCCGCTCCCGCAAAGATCGTTTACACGGTTAAGGGAGAGAACGGAGGAAACGTCGGAACATGGGCTGCGGAGATACATATCATAAACGACGTGCCGTACATCTTTACGGGGATCTGCCCAGGTGAATGGACCACGGTCCAGGCTGCGGTGCTCAGATGCAATGGAGATATAGAGGACCCAGGCGCGTGGGAGGCTCCCGTGTTCTGCGTCAAGCCCAACGGAAAGATCCTGACCGAGGGAGGGATCAGTCTGGACATGACCGAGTTCGAGGTCAACGGTGTCCACTACGTGATGTGGTCGGACCGCAAGATCCATAAGATAGACGGGAAACTGTATCCGGCTCCCGCTGATGTGTATATCGCGATAATAGATCCCGACAGACCCTGGCAGCTGCTGAGCGAGCCTCAGTGCGTGCTGCGGCCGATATACGGATGGGACCGCTGCCAGACGGAAGTCGAGGAGGGACCGTATCTGCTCAGGAGAGGCGACGACCTGTTCATAAGCGTCTCGGGCTCTTCCACCGGAATGGCGGACCTGTACACCCTGGGCTTCCTGCGGGCAAAGGCAGGCGACGACCTGATGGATCCCGGTGTATGGAAGTGGTATCCCTGGCCGTTCATGACCAAGGAATCGGTGCCGGGAATGTTCGGACCCGGACACAACAGTTTCATAAAGGATCCCGAGACGGGAGACGATCTCATCGTGTTCCATGCGGTGCCGCATGGGAACGGCAGACCGCTGGGACGCAGACCTGCGGTCAGACGCGTGCACTGGAAGGCGAACGGACTTCCGGATCTTGAGGTCACCGAGGAGAGAGACCTGAAGGAAGAGTTCAGGAACGTTGAGTGCGTCATCAGCGTCAGATAACGTGAAAGCGAAAACGCGGACAATAAACAAAGGACCGGTGTTACATCATGAAGACTGAGATATCCAGATATGTCAGGGGCGACATGCTTCTGATATACGAGAAGGACGAAAAGGGGATGGTGGGATTCACCCTCGTCCCAAAGGACACGGAGCATCTGCTTAAGGATAAAAAATGCGACGCGGCGCCTCTGATCGAACTGTATGTGCGGGGAGACTGTCTTCCTTCCGACTACGGCGCGGGCAACACCATGTGCGGCTCGGCATCGACCTTCTCGCTCAGGTTCGTGCGCCAGTACGCCGAGGGCGACGAGATAATCACCTGCTTCCGGGACAGTGAGGGGAAGAAGGAAGCGGAACATCACATGATCTTCCGCGGCGACCTCAGGGCGGCGGAGTGCTGGACCGCGGTCAGAAACACCGGAGACGAGGGATTCACGCTGGAGATGATATCCAGCGGAAACATAGGCGGACTCACTCCCTACGACGGCGGAGAGGCTCCGGACACCATGGAGATAACCACCGCGACATCGAACTGGAGCGCTGAGGGAGCCATGGTCACCGAGACCGTTGAGCAGCTCAGCCTCGAGACCAGCTGGGCAATACAGGGCTACAGAGTAAAGAGGATAGGACAGCGGGGATCTCTCCCCGTGAGGAATCACTTCCCGTTCATGGCCGTGCACGACAGGGTCAGGGACGTGACCTGGGCGGTCCAGCTGGAAGCGCCGGCGTCATGGCAGATAGAAGCCAGAAGAAAGGATTACGGGCTTGCGGTGACCGCAGGCATAGCCGACTTCGACTTTGGTCACTGGGCTAAGGAACTGAAGCCCGGAGAGACGTTCCGTACGCCCTCCATGTATGTTACTGCCGTAAAGGGCGGCGCGGAGAAGGCATCCCAGCGTCTGTTGGATATCCATGAGAAGAACAGACCGAAGCGTCTGACGCTTCCTCCCGTGATGTTCAACGAGTACTGCACCACCTGGGGAGAACCCAGCTACGGCAATCTCAGGGGCATAGTTGATGCGCTTCGTGGCAAGGGTATGGAATACCTAGTCATAGATGCCGGATGGTACAAGGACGAGCAGAATCCCTGGCATCAGACAGGAGGGGACTGGGTGCCCTCTGACATACTGTTCCCGGACGGAATAAAGGCCGCGGCTGACATGATACGTGAGGCGGGCATGGTACCGGGACTCTGGTTCGAGTCGGAGACCTGCGGGTCGAAGTCCCGCATGCATGACCGCGGGGACATGCTGCATACCAGAAACGGATATGTCATAGACACCGGCACCCGCAGGTTCCTGGACATGAGAAAGAAAGAGGTCAACGACTATCTCGATGAGAAGGTCATAGGCCAGCTCAGGGACTACGGCTTCGGGTACATAAAGAACGACTACAACGAATCGATCGGCACCGGAGTGGACGGAGCTGAGTCTTTGGGAGAAGGACTCAGGCAGTCCGTGGAGTGCAGCAGAGACTTCTTCCGCAGGATAAGGGAGAGGGTTCCCGGCATCGTGATGGAGAACTGCGCCTCAGGCGGGCACCGCCTGGAGCCGTCGCTCATGGCGCTGTTCGACATGGCGTCCTTCTCGGATGCACACGAGTGCGTCACCATACCGGTGATAGCCGCGAACCTGCACAGGCTCATACTTCCGATGCAGTCCCAGATCTGGGCGGTCATAAGGAAGGATGACAGCCTCAGGCGTATCCATTACTCGCTGGTGAGCACGTATCTCGGGGCCATGTGCCTTTCCGGAGACGTGACCGACCTGAGCGATGAACAGTGGGAGGTCATCGACAGGGACATCGAATTCTACAGGAGCGTGCGCCACATCATCTCGCACGGGGATTCCAGAGTCGTCCAGATGGGCGTCACCTCATACTCCGACCTCAGGGGCTGGCAGACGGTCGTCAGGGAGAACGAAGGGGAAGCGCTGGTGACGGTGCACACGTTCGGGGGAGAAGCGCCCGAGACCATAGAAGTCTTTACGGGAGATGGAAGGATAGCGGATGCGGTCTGCTCGCAGGGCGTTGAGTACGCATTCTCGGACGGCGTCCTCACCGTAAGACCGGCATCGGATTTCGAAGCTTCCGCCTTCCATATCATCAGAGACTGAACTGAACGGAGCGGCCAGCCGATAGATCCGCAGAAACTGTACAGGGTCGACTACACGCTTCTCAGCAACGAAGACGGATTCACGGCATTTGACGGCGCGAAGGTGATCATCGAGAACGGCGGGCTGGACAGCCAGGTGCTGATCGACTGCATCACAGAGACATTCGGCGGCGAGATAGGAGCAGAGTACGGCGATCCGTACGGCGAAGGCCGCATCACCATCGTGGAAGACTGAAAAGAAAACGGCTTAAAGACAGCGGCAGGGCATAGGCTTCCGCTGTCTTTTTTTGAGCGCTGCGGCAGTATCTCATGCGCAGGATGACCTGAGAGCATGAAACTGATATAGTATAGATAAGAAGAAGACATATATTCCGCCGCCTCGGGGCGGAGCAGGTGAGAGTCCTGTTTTGCATATGGATACAGGCTATAAGGTCAAGGACATACTCAGGATATCGGTCCCGATCCTCATCGAGGACGTGCTGCGAACCCTCATGGGCACGGTGAACACATTCACCCTAAGCAGGGTGTCGGACAGCGCGTCGGCAGCGGTCGGGGTCACGAACCAGATACTGAACGTGGTGCTTCTGGTGTCGGTCATGATGTCCGCGGGAGTGGGTATCATAGAGAACCAGGCTATCGGCGCGGGAGACAAGCGGGAAGGCAGCAGGATCATGATGAACAGCCTCACGCTGGCGGCTCTCTTTGGAGTGGTATGCAGCTCGCTGACAGTCATCTTCTCTGACGGACTGGTGTCGTTCATGGGACTTTCTCCGGAACTGCACGCGGACGGAGCGACTTATCTGAGGATAGTCGGGGCTTCCTGTCTGTTCCAGTTCCTAGGCACCATGCTCTCGACGCATTTTCGCTGCCACGGCAGCGCTCTGATACCGACAGTCATAGTCGTCATCTCGAACGTGATCAATTTCATCGGCTCATCCATGGTGCTGAACGGAAAACTCGGCATCGCCGGAGTGAAAGGCATAGCCGTGATGAGGCTCGTCTCGGAGATCCTCAGCACGGTGATGCTGCTCATAGTGTTCATCCCGCAGAAATGGGGGCAGAGAGCCGGGGATCTCTTCCGGATCGACGGGAAACTTGCGGGAAGACTGCTGGGCGTCGGCGTCATGAGCACCATGGAGAGAGTGTGCTTCATCATTGCGCAGATGCTGACCACCAGGTTCATAACGGGGCTTCCTCTCGAGGTGCTGTCGGCCAAGGTATACGTGCAGACCATAAGCGAGTACCCGAACCAGTTCGGCGTTTCGATAGGAAGGGCCGCGCAGATACTGAGCGGGCACCTGATAGGAGCAGGGAAAGAAGACGAGGCCTATAAGCTCATACGGAAGTCATATCTCCTGGCGTTGTGCTTCGACGTGCCGGGTTGCCTGCTGTGCCGCGCCTTCGCGGACAGTCTGGTGGGACTGTTCACCTCGTCAGCTGAGATCCTGCGCATCTCGAAGGTGCTGCTGACCATAGACATAATCACAGGCGCCGCGAGGAGCCTCAACCACTCCTTCTCGTTCGGCCTCAAGAGCGCGGGCTACGTGTTCCGCCCGATGATCATAAACTTCTTCTCGATCTGGCTGATAAATGTGGGGTTCGGATACATGTGCACCATACCATGGGGACTGGGCATAGTCGGACTGTGGATAGGACAGTCCTCCGAGGAATGGTTCCGCGGGCTCATGAACGCGTTCCAGTGGGAGAAGAAATACTGGCAGAAGTCTCCTGAAAGGACGGGAGGCATTCCGGACAGGGAAGCAGGCTGAAAAACGATAAAAGAAGAACTGATACATAACCAATAGCTGTCGTGTCTCAGTTTCTTATTTATATGTATGTCATATAATTGTGGTAATATCTTATGAAGTACAGGTCCTACGTGCCGGACTATGCGCTGCGCGGGTCAGGCAGAAAAACGGGACGGAACGAAGGGAATCCTCATCATGAGACTTAAATTCATCTCCATACTTATGCTCATCATGTTTCTTGCCGGCATGACGCTCACATCCTGCGGCAGGAAGACCGAGCCTGTTCCGGACCCTCAGCCGGGACCCGGACCTGATCCTGAACCCGTGCCCGGACCGGATGATGACGGCGGAGATGAGCCGGAACCTCCGGCGGATCCCACGCCGGCGGAGAAGATACTGGCCGGAATGACGACTGAGGAGAAGGTCTGCCAGCTGTTCATGATCAGACCGGAGCATCTTTTTTCGGAGCAGAAGCAGGAGCAGGTAGAGGACATAACGGAGTTCGGCGTCAAGGAAGCGACCGATGAGATGAAGCAGACTCTCATGCATTACCCGTGCGGTGGCATCGTCCTTTTCGGCGGGAACCTCAAGGGGCCTGCAGAACTGGCCCGGCTCATGGAAGACCTGTCCGGAGTCTCAACGATACCGCTTCTGTATGCAGTTGATGAGGAGGGAGGCGGAGTCGCGCGCATCGCCAACAACGGCAACTTCGGTGTAAGGAAAGTCGGCACCATGGGTAGCATAGGAGACACCGGGGACACCGCAAAGGCCTACGACGCCGGTGCCTACATCGGTTCCTACCTGAAGGAATACGGCTTTAATGTGGATTTCGCCCCGGTGGCGGAT
>CACYBC010000121.1 GCA_902772615.1 uncultured Ruminococcus sp. | reverse complement strand
TCCCGGAACTGAACGGCAAGCTCATCGGCTCCGCTCAGCGTGTACCGACAGTCACCGGCTCCACCACCATCCTCGTAGCAGTCGTAAAGGGCAAGGATGTCACTGTTGACTCCATCAATGCTGCAATGAAGGCTCAGCAGAGCGAATCCTTCGGCTACAACACCGATCCGATCGTCTCTTCCGACACCATCGGCATGCGTTTCGGCTCCCTCTTCGACGCCACCCAGACCATGGTCGCCAAGATCGATGACGATACCTATCAGGTACAGGTAGTTTCCTGGTACGACAACGAGAACTCCTACACCTCTCAGATGGTAAGGACGATCAAGTACTTCGCCGAACTCGGCTGATAAGTACTCCGTACAGGAATAAGGTTCAAAATGTAAGTGAGCAGGAGCTGTTCAGAATAGCTCCTGCTCTTTCTGTAATTGAGAGAGGTACGGTGAAGACGGATGCCGCGTGGTTTCGGACCCAGAGGGTTCCTGACAGAGGAAGAAAAACAGAATGCCCCTAAGATAAGCGGGCAGCTCATAAAAAGAATACTCAGTTACCTGAGACCTTACTGGCTGCAGCTGTTTATGGTTTTTGCCATCATCATCCTGTCATCGGTGCTTGGACTTCTTCCGTCGCTTATAACAGCACGGATCATAGACGAGGCATTGCTCGGCAGGGATCTGGCGCTTCTTGTAAAACTGGTCGTCCTGGCCATATTCACCCTGGCGATGTCAAATGTCGTCGGTGTTCTGGAGTCGTATATAAACAGCTGGGTCTCAAACAGGATAGTCCTGGATATGAAAAATGAGATGTTCAGTCACCTGCAGACGATGCCTCATTCCTTTTTTACATCCGAGAAACAGGGCGACATAATAACAAGGATGAATTCAGACATCTCAGGAGTCGCGTCAGTGATCAGCTCGGTCCTGACAAACATCATATCCAATATCTGCACGGTGGTGACTACGATAGTAGCACTGTTCAACATCGACGCGAAACTCTCTGCAGTAGGGATACTAGTGATCCCGCTCCTGGTCCTTCCCACGAAATCCGCTGGCAGGAACCGCTGGCAGCTGCTTTCTGAATCCCGGGAGAAAACGGATGAACTGAATGAGATAGTAAATGAATCTCTTTCCGTCTCGGGATCTCTTCTGATAAAGCTTTTTACCAGAGAAGAAGCAACAAACAGGAAGTTCGAGGAAGCGAACAGAGAGGTCATAGAGCTGTCAACGAAGGAATCGCGTGCCGGCAGCTGGTTCCGAGTCATAATGGGGATATTCACCAATCTTGGTCCTCTTCTGATCTATCTGGCGGGAGGGTATCTGATCATCAGACTGAATGATACGGCCGTGACGGTAGGAACGATAACTGCGGCCGTCAGCATGATCAACCGCCTTTACAGACCGGTGGAGTCGCTGCTGAACGTTTCAGTGGATCTCACGAGATCGATGGCACTGTTTACAAGGATATTCTCATACCTGGATATGGAGCCGGGGATCAAGAACAGGGAGAATTCCGTCAAACCGTCGTTCAGCTCCGGCGCCGATATCAGGTATGATCATGTCGCATTCAGATACAGTGATGATATCCCGCTTATAGAGGATCTTTCCTTCCATGTTCCGTCTGGAAAGATGTATGCGATCGTCGGTCCGTCAGGCTCAGGGAAATCCACGGTAGTGAACCTTCTCCCCAGGCTGTATGATGTCAAAGGCGGTGCAGTAAGAATAAACGGAGTCGATGTGCGGATGATCGATCTCACATACCTTAGATCCAATATAGGCGTTGTAACACAGGAAGCATACATGTTCAACGGAACGATCAGGGAGAACCTGCTGTTCGCCAAGGCGGATGCTACGCAGGAAGAGCTCGAAGAGGCGTGCAGAACGGCAAATATCCATGATTTCATAATGGCACAGCCTGACGGGTATGAGACCCAGGTCGGAAACAGAGGACTGAAGCTGTCCGGAGGAGAGAAACAGAGACTGTCCATAGCGAGGGTAGTCCTGAAGGATCCAAAGATCCTTATACTGGACGAAGCGACCTCGTCGCTGGATTCCATCTCGGAGAGCTCCATACAAAAGGCGCTCGATGTTCTTATGAAAGGCCGTACCTCAATAGTTATCGCCCACAGATTATCCACTATACTGCAGGCGGACAGGATCCTCGTCATTTCGGACGGAAAGATAGTTGAGGAAGGCGGCCATGAGGAGCTGCTGGAGAAGAACGGAGTATACAGACAGCTCTATGAGACTCAGTTCAGAAAAGTGATCGATATGGAATCCGGCCGTCAGGAGTGATGATGGATGCTGTCGTGAGCAGACTCAGCGCAGCGTCTTACCTTCAAGAATATACAAATGGTATAAG
>CACYBC010000120.1 GCA_902772615.1 uncultured Ruminococcus sp. | reverse complement strand
TTCTGGTTCTCAGCCGCAGCGGCGCTTCCTCTCTCGGGGACGCAGGACTATTCCGCATATGCCGCCTACCACAGCACGCTCATCGATACCGATACCTCGTCCTCGAAACTGGGGATCCTTTCAAACTCACTGATAGAAGCGTACAGCATGTTTGCGGGGACAAAGGAGGTCCCGCATGAAAGCGAACCTGACACCGAGGGTCTCGAGATCGTGGAAGAGCCCGCTGTCATCGTGGACCGCTCGCCCAACATCCTCGATGAGATAGACTTCGCTGCTCTCGCCGAGAATGCACCCACCACAAAGATCAGAGAACTGTGCGAGTACTTCCAGACCGTGCAGCCCACAGAAAAGAACGAGTTTACCGGTCTGTTCAGGGACTATAACCTTATATATATCTGCGCGGAATCCTTCTCCACTCTCACGCTCGACGAGAACGTGACGCCCACTCTGTGCAGACTCGCCGGAAACGGTATCATCCTAGATAATTACTACAACAGTTTCAAGAATACGACTACAAACGGCGAATACGCCTTCCTGACCGGTCTGTGGCCCGACGTCTCAAGAAACGCTAAATTCGGAACGACCGTCGGCAGTTTCGCAAAGAGCGCCTCTCACTACATGCCCTACGGGCTCGGGACGATCTTCAGCGAACAGCTCGGAGTCACCGGCAGGGCATATCACAACTTCAAGGGCTCCTACTATGCAAGGAACCGGACGCTGCCGAACCTCGGCTTTGACTGCAAGTTCATGGGCAGCGGCATGACTTTCACAAGTTCATGGCCCTCCTCCGACCTTGAGATGATGGAGCAGTCGGTAGACGACTACATAAACGATGAAAGGTTCTGCACATATTACATAACTTTCAGCGGCCACGGCCCGTACAGCAGCGACAATGTCATGTATAACCGCAATATCAAAAAAGTACGCGAGCTCGCCGGCGACAGACAGCTGTCTGGAACTGCTATCGGATATCTGGCCTGCAACTATGAACTTGAGAAAGCGATGTCCTACCTGCTCGAGAAGCTGGAAGAGGCAGGTAAACTGGACAACACGCTCATAGTGCTCACCGGGGACCACTACCCCTACTATCTCTATGACAAGGACAGGGACGCCCTTGCAGGGCACAAAGTCGATACGGATTTCGAAATGTACAAGAGCACCTGCATAATGTGGACGAACTCGATGGACGAGGCGCTCCACACCGACATCCCCTGCTGCAACGTGGATATCCTTCCCACGGTGCTGAACCTTTTCGGGCTGAGATACGACTCCCGCATGATCGCCGGAAGGGATATCTTTTCCAGCATCCCGCACTTCGCCGCGCTGTATAACAAAAACTTCATAACAAATGAGGTCATGTACAACAGCGGCAACGGGAGAGCCAGCTGGCTGTCTCACGAAGACGACACAGATCAGTTCAAGCAGAATTATCTAAACTACTACACCGCGCAGGTCAAGAACAGATACTCCATGAGCCTCAGGATCGAGGAGACCGACTTCTACAGATACGTATGGGACAATACCCAGTTCAATGATCCTCAGCCCGATCCGGAACCGGAACAGGGAGATACGTCACCGGACGAAACATCTCCCTCACCGGACGGTCAGGAAGGATGAGGAAGCACCGGATGTCAATCCTGCCGTCTTGAATCCGCGTCTCTTTTACTTCATAATTAGTGATATGGAACTGCCATGCGTGCAGTCCGGAAGATACCGTTCCCTCTGAGGAACAGTTCATAGAAAAGGAGAGGAAAAATGAGAGACGTTCTTGCTCTTACCAAGTACGGCAAGATCCGCGGCGATTATTTTGACGGCGTATACCGTTTTCTCGGCGTGAGATATGCCAAAGCCCCAGTAGGCGAGCTCCGTTTCCAGCCCCCGGTGGAGCCGGATGTGAGCCCCGTCATCGTTGACGCAAAGGAATACACCTATAAGTGCTGGCAGACAGACACTCCCAGGATCGAGGTGCCTGAGATCGCAAACTCCAAGTACAACCTCATCAACCAGGAGATCGTCACCGGAAACATGGAGATGGGCAAGGGTCCCCAGTCTGAGGACTGCCTCTCCCTGAACATCTGGACCCCTGCTCTTACCAAGGGAATGAAGCTCCCCGTCATGGTATGGCTGCATGGCGGCGGAAACGTTGCCGGCACGCCTGAGTGCCCTCATCAGGACGGATTCAACATGGCCAAGAAGAACAACGTGGTCATGGTCAGCGTATCCCACAGGCTGAATCTCTTCGGATACATGGATCTCACCCATCTCGGAGTTGAGAAATACGCGCATTCAGTCAACATCGGAAACCTCGATATGGTCGCAGCCCTCAAGTGGGTCCACGACAACATCGACTGGTTCGGCGGTGACCCTGACAATGTGACCATCTTCGGCGAGTCCGGCGGCGGCGGAAAGGTCGCCCAGCTGCTCACTATGCCCTCCGCAAAGGGTCTCTTCCACAAGGCCATCATCCAGTCCGGCGGCTTCCAGGCCACCGATCCCAAGGTCGGACAGAAGGACACTGATGCCTTCCTGGAGCACCTGCACATCACGAAGGACAACATCGACGAGCTGGAGAAGATCCCTCCGGAAGACCTCATCAAGGCTATGCGCGAGATCAACGCCACCAGAGGCGACGGCCCCTACCTCAACTTCCCCGTTGTTCTTGACGGCGAAGTCATCAAATATGACCCCTTCGACGGAGCGGAAGGTTCCGAATACTGCAAAGACATCCCGCTGATCATCTGCTACACCAAGCAGGACATGGCTCTGATAGCCCTGTTCAACCCGGAGATCTTCGAGATCACCGATGAGACACTGCCCGGCGAGCTCGCCAAGGCCGGATATACGCCCGAGCAGATCGATAAGCTCATCAAGACATATACCGAGATGATGGACAAGGGATCCACCGGAGCCGACATATTCATCTCCATTCTGAACGACCAGTTCCAGGGTCTGTTCGTGGAGAATGTCTCCAGAGCCAAGGAAGGCAACGGAGCTGCCCCTCTCTACAATGCGGTGTTCGCGTTCGAGAGCCCGGACCCGGTTCAGAAAGCCATCCACGGCACGGACGTACCGTTCTTCTTCGACAATGCGGAGCTCGCCCCCTACATGTACACTGCAGCCAATAAAGCTGCGGCATATGCCTGCTCCGATACCTGCGGTTCCGCCTGGGCTGCATTTGCTTACAATGCGAACGACCCCACAGGCCGCTCCATGCCCCGCTGGAAGCCCTATACCCAGAAGGAGAGGAACACCATGGTGTTCAAGGCCGAGACCGAGCAGATCGTAAACTATCACTGGGAAGGCAAGAAGCTTCTGGAAGAGTTCAGAGGCAGCCTGCCCGGATTCAGCCCTGCCGGCAAGGAAGAGGAAGAATAAACTCCTGCAGGTCCGCATGACAACATCAAAGGAGCACACCTAACGGTGTGCTCCTTTTTTATATCCTGCCACGTGCCGCAGCTCTTTTTTCTGCGGCTGCGATAAAACCTACAAAGAGCGGATGCGCTCTGTTGGGCCTGCTCTTGAACTCCGGGTGATACTGCACTCCCACGAAGAAATCCCTGTCGGACAGCTCTATCGTCTCCACGAGGGTCCCGTCCGGGGAAATTCCGCTTAGGGTGAGGCCCTTCCCCGACATCAGGTCTCTGTAGTCGTTGTTGAACTCATATCTGTGTCTGTGCCTCTCCCTGATCTCTCGGGTCCCGTAGCACCGCTCCATGACGGAACCTTCCTTTATTCTGCAGGGATAGGATCCCAGGCGGAGCGTGCCGCCCTTGTCGATCTCGTCGCTCTGACCGGGCATGAAATCGATCACCTTGTCGGGACTTTCCTCGTCGAACTCCCCGGAATTTGCAAGTGACAGCCCGCAGACATTCCTCGCAAACTCGATGACCTCGACCTGCATGCCGAGACAGATCCCGAAATACGGTATATCATTCTCTCTCGCATATCTGGCGGAGACGATCATTCCCTCTATTCCCCTGCTTCCGAAGCCGCCGGGTACTATGATGCCGTCCATCGGCGAGAGGATCTCTTCCGCGTTGTCATCATTAATCAGTTCGGAATCCAGCCAGTGGATGTTGACAGTGAGGCCGTGCCGGTATCCCGCGTGATGAAGCGCTTCCACCACCGAGAGATATGCATCATGCAGAGCCACATATTTGCCCACCAGGCCGATCTCCACTGTCTTCTCATGAGATCTGCTTATGCGCTCACACAGGTCCTCCCAGTCCCCAAGATCAGGCTCTGCCGCGCTGATCCCCAGTTCCCTGCATGCCACTCTGGCAAGCCCCTGTGCTTCCAGCATGAGAGGAGCCTCGTACAGGTTCGGCAGCGTCAGGTTCTCTATGACGCAGTCCGGCTTTACGTTGCAGAACAGAGCTATCTTCTGGAATATGGACTCCTCCAGCGGCTCGTCGCAGCGGAGCACTATAATGTTGGGATTGATCCCCAGTCCCTGAAGTTCCTTTACGGAGTGCTGCGTGGGTTTGGATTTGTGTTCATCGGAACCCCTCAGGAACGGCACAAGCGTCACGTGAATGAAAAGACTGTTCTCCCTGCCGACCTCCAGTGATATCTGCCTGACCGCCTCGATGAACGGCTGCGACTCGATGTCGCCTATGGTACCACCGATCTCGGTTATGACAACATCGGCATTCGTGTTCCTGCCGACATTGTAGACGAACTCTTTTATCTCATTTGTAACATGAGGAATTACCTGCACAGTGGATCCGAGATACTCGCCCTTGCGCTCCTTGTTGAGCACGTTCCAGTAGACCTTGCCGGTGGTAAGGTTGGAGTATCTGTTGAGGTCCTCGTCTATGAACCTTTCATAGTGCCCGAGGTCCAGGTCCGTCTCTGCGCCGTCCTCCGTAACATAGACTTCGCCGTGCTGGTAGGGACTCATGGTCCCGGGATCGACATTTATGTACGGATCCAGTTTCTGCGCAGCGACCTTGAGTCCTCTGGCTTTTAGCAGTCTTCCCAGAGAAGCCGCAGTGATGCCCTTGCCGAGGCCGGATACGACTCCTCCGGTCACGAAAATGTACTTCGTCATGAGTTTTATTTCCTCCATCATTCCACCGTAACGGATTTAGCCAGATTCTTGGGCTTGTCTATATCGCATTTGCGGCACTTCGCAGTGTAGTAGGCCAGCAGCTGCAGCGGGACGATCTCCACCACCCCCGCAAACACGGGTTCCACCTCAGGCAGGTACATCATCCTGTCAGCCACAGAGATGATCTCCGAATTGTTCTTCTCCGCCAGCGCCAGGACATCGGCGCCTCTGGCCTTGACTTCGATGATGTTGTTCATCGTCTTCTCCTGCACGATCGTGTTGCAGCACAGGGCTATTACCGGCTGATGCTCCTCTATCAGCGCTATGGTGCCGTGTTTGAGCTCACCTGCGGCATATGCTTCCGCGTGTATGTAGGAGATCTCTTTCATCTTGAGGGCTCCCTCCATCGCCATAGCATAGTCGGAGTTCCTGCCTATGAAGAAAATGGACCGGGTATTCCTGTAATCCTCCGCGTATCTGTCCAGCATGGGGTTGAGGTCCACCGCTTCCTGAATGCGCTTGGGAAGGCTCCTCAGAGCCCTCAGCAGATGCCTGTATCTCTTATCATCGACCCTTCCGGTCTCCTTAGCGGCATACAGCGCGAAAAGGTACAGCAGCGCCAGCTGAGTAGTATATCCCTTGGTAGTGGCTACCGCTATCTCCGGTCCTGCCCAGGTATAGAGAGTGAAGTCCGCAAGTTTCGCGACGGTGCTTCCGACCACGTTGACCATGGCGAGGACCGGGGCTCCCTTTGCCTTGCTCTCCTTGACCGCGGCTATGGTATCCGCGGTCTCACCGGACTGGGACAGCACTATAACCAGAGTCTCGCTGTCCACCATCGGGTCCCCGTACCTGAACTCGCTGGCGAGCTCAGTGCTGACCGGTATCCTGCACAGCGCTTCTATTGCATACCTGCCGGCGCAGCCCGCATAGTATGCGGATCCGCAGGCGGTTATCATTATGCGCCTGATCTTTCTGAGGAACTCACCGTCCAGTCCTTCCGCATCCAGGACGATCTCACTTCCGCGGATCCTGGGACGCAGCGTGGCTTCCACTGCTCTTGGCTGTTCTATGATCTCCTTGAGCATGAAATGCTCGTATCCGCCCTTCTCCGCAGTCTGCACATCCCAGTTGACTTTCTGGACCTTCTTTGAGACAGGGTTGCCGAAAAGGTCATATATCCTTATGGCATCAGGTGTGATCTGAGCGAACTCCCCGTCCTCCATATACACCACATTTCTGGTGTAGGGCACGAGAGCCGCGATATCCGATGCGAAATAGTTCTCGCCTGCGCCTATGCCTATGATGAGCGGACTGGACTCGCGTATGGCGACTATCTCGTCCGGGGCGTCGGAGCACACGACTCCCAGCGCGTAGGATCCCTGAAGTCTGGAAGAGACCCTCATAACCGCGTTCTTAAGGTCCCCGGTATAGTACATCTCCAGAAGGTTGACCACCACCTCTGTGTCGGTCTCGCTCTCGAAGTGATATCCCTTTCCTATGAGCTCCTCGCGCAGCGCTAGGTAGTTCTCTATGATGCCGTTGTGCACCACGGCGAATCTGCCGTCATTGCTCATGTGAGGATGGGCGTTGATGTCTGTAGGCGCACCGTGAGTCGCCCATCTGGTGTGACCGATGCCGACATTCCCGGGGCAGGTCTTTCCGTCCTCCGTCAATTCACAGAGCTTCGATATCCTGCCGGACACCTTCTGCACCGAGATGCTTCCGTCATCCATTATTGCGATCCCCGCCGAATCATATCCCCTGTATTCCAGTCTCTTGAGACCTTCCAGAAGTATCGGGGCCGCCTGCTGCATTCCGGTATATCCTACTATTCCGCACATAAGATGTTCTCCTTGTGTATAGTCATTCCCATTCCACCGTCGCCGGCGGCTTGGATGTTATGTCATACACGACCCTGGCGACTGCCGGTATCGCGTTGGTGATCCTCACACTTGTCCTCTCCAGCACTTCAAAGGGTATCCTGGTCCAGTCTGCGGTCATGAAGTCCTCCGTGGTCACCGCCCTGAGAGCGATGACCGGTCCGTAGAGTCTGGAGTCTCCCTTGAC
>CACYBC010000119.1 GCA_902772615.1 uncultured Ruminococcus sp. | reverse complement strand
CTGATCTTCTCAGGCTGGAGACCGTAAAGAAGATGCCTGAAAACTTTGCAGCCCGGATCATCGTCGGCGGAGGCCAGGTGGTGTTCAATCACATCCCAGCACTTAAGCCTTTTGACAAAGACGTCAGCGCCTATGACGAGATCATACTTGGCTCTCCCATATGGAACAGCAAGGGAGTGCCCGCGGTAAACGCCTTCCTTAAGGATAAGGCTGCCGCGGAAAAGGTAACGTCTCTGTTCTTCCTGAGCGCTGGCGGAGATACAGAGAAAGGCCTGGAAGCCATAACGAAACAGCTTCCGAACCTCAGGGATTCCGTATCTCTGCTGGACCGCAAGAGCAAGGGCTCGGAGGAGAATGATGCAAAGATCGCCGGATTCGCGGATAAGATCCTTGGCTGGCAGGAAAAAGAGGATAAAAAGTGAGCATGAAATTGACCGAACAGGAGAAAAAGGTAATAGAGCAGTACTCCGGATATCCGGAAAGAAACAGGCTGTCTTTCTCAAAAGCCAATGAGACAGAGTTCATCGTCACGATGCATTATCTGCATAAGTTTCTCACTGATGGGGCTTTAATTGCCGATATAGGAGCCGGCGGAGGAACTTATACGAAGGCTTTGGCTGAAGAAGGATACAGAGTCGACGCTGTAGAGCTTACACCGGAATATGTCAGGCAAATGAAAGACGAATTTGCGGGAAACGACCGTATCCGGGTATTCGAAGGAAATGCAAAGGACCTGGATTTCCTGAAGGATGACGCGTATGACCTTGTCCTGGTCATGGGACCTGTATACAGCCTGAAAGACACGGAAGAAAGAAAACAGGCATGCAGAGAGGCGCTCAGGATCGCCAGACAAGGGGCACCGGTGTTCATTGCATTCTGCCTGCAGGATGCGCCGCTCATCCATGAGATCTTCATGTCGGATGATCCGGCGAGCGAATTGACCACTATCGGTTATGACCGCCAAAAAGCACTGGTGACGGATAATACAGGCTCCTCAAGGATCCTTGACACTGTCGGCGCAGCAGACGAACTGATCGATGCCGTCTGCATGGAATACGGTGCTCAGAGAGTATGCAGATTTGCGCAGGATGGTTTGTCCCATATCATTGGCAGGTATGTTGATTCTATGTCATATGGATCATATGCAGAGTGGATCAGATATCTCATCGCTACAGCAGAGCGTGCCGATCTGATGGGTTTCTCAGACCATATAGTCCAGGTGATCAGAAAGTGAAGCATCGTGCAGAAAAGGATCTATTCCTTTACCGGAGGTCATAGTATGGGAGAAGATAAAGTGAAGTACCGCATCTCTTCTTTCTGTGTGGGCTGCGGAAGATGCGAAGAAATCTGTCCCGCAGGATGCATCGATTCGCGGGCAGTCCCGTTCGCCATAGAAGAAGAGCAATGCCTTCGGTGCGGCCGGTGCTTCAGCTCGTGCCCCCGAGGGGCGGTGGAAAGAGTTTCGGATAATAATAAATAAGCTATAAAAAACAGATCTGTCAGGAGGAACTCAGATGGAGATCAACAGAAGATTCTACTGCGATGAGCGCACCGACGTGGAGACTGCGGAAGGAGTAGTCCGCGGAGCGTTCCTTAACGACCATTACTATTTCCGCGGCATTCCGTACGCCACGGCAAGGCGTTTCGAGATGCCCGAGCCGATGCCGCACTGGGACGGATTCAGGGAAGCCGTGACCTACGGACCCACAGCTCCCACGGTACAGAAGCCCGCGGTCCTCGGAAGAGGCACGCTCACACAGCAGCCTCTGTTCGGCTACAGGTTCTGGCCTGAGGACGAGTTCTGCCAGTACCTCAACGTCTGGACTAAGAAGCCTGAACCGGGCCGCAAGCGCCCCGTCATGGTGTGGGTGCACGGAGGCGGCATAGGGACCGGTTCAGCAATCGAGCAGAGCTCCTTTGAAGGAGCGAACCTCTGCAGAGACGGAGACCTCGTTGTCGTGTCCTTCAACCACAGGCTCAACATCCTCGGATATCTGGACATGTCCGACTTCGGAGACAAGTACGCCAACTCCGCCAACTGCGGCATAGCCGACATCGTGGCCGTCCTTGAGTGGATACACCGCAACATAGATAAGTTCGGCGGCGACCCGGAGAACGTGACGCTGTTCGGCCACTCCGGCGGCGGCGGAAAGATCCGCAACATCATGCAGGTCCCGGCAGCCGACGGGCTGTATCACAAGGTCATATTCCAGTCAGGTCTCATGAACATGGGCGGAAAACCCGATCCCGACGCGGGACGCAGAGTCGCTGACCGCATGGTGGAGCGCCTCGGATATGATAAGGACACCTTCGACGAGTTCTGCAAGGTGCCCTTCGACACCCTCAGGCAGGCGTATCTCGACACCATGGCCGAGTTCGCGGGACAGGGAGGATTCTTCGGGGGACTGGGAGTAAAGCAGAACGACTACTGGATCGGAGAGCCCCATGTCGTGGGATTCAACGAGTACGCAAAGAAGGTCCCGGTCATAGCGGGATCCGTGCAGTGCGAATCCGCTCTGTACGCTCCGTTCCACAGATACGACAGCCCCGAATCCGAGAAGGAAGCCCTGCTGGATTCCATTCTCGGCGACAAGAAGGCCGAGACCGTAGCGAAATTCAAAAAGGCGTATCCGGACGGAGATCTGCTGGATCTGTTCGCTCTGGACTACATAGTCCGCAAGGGGACATATGACTTCCTCGACCTCAAGGATCAGTTCGGCGCTCCTCAGTACAACTACCTGATCACATACCGCATGCCCTACATGGGAGGAATGCCCTCATACCACGGCATCTGTCTGCCCCTGGTATTCGGCAACACCGAATATGTAGACGCCTTCAACGAGCCTGATCTCGTGGCTCTGGGACAGAAGATGCACCAGGCGTGGATCAACTTCGCAACGACGGGAGACCCCAACGGCGGAGACGTCCCGAAGTGGGAACAGTACCGCGAGGGAAAATGCGGGACCATGGTCTTCGACAGGCAGTGCGCCATGAAGTATAACTTCGACCGCGAGCTGATCCGCATCTACGAACAGAACACCAACTTCCGCAACGCATTCATGCATCTGTGATCTTCAGACAGAGCAAGACAGATATCCCAAAAGATAAGGAGACATGCAGATATGGATAAGAAGCCCATAATGGACCTCCGCATAGATTTCAACGGCCCGGTGCTGAACCTAAAGGGCGAAGCCGCCGAGGTAGTGATGATACCCTTTAAAGGGATAGTCACAGG
>CACYBC010000118.1 GCA_902772615.1 uncultured Ruminococcus sp. | reverse complement strand
GTCCGCGGTCGCTGTACAGCAGACGCCCAGTGCCTTGAGAAGACCGGATACCGATTCGAGCCTGTCGCTCTCCTTGTACCTCAGCCGCGATCCGTTCCGGAACCGTGATATGCCGCCGGCTCCAGCCGATACGGCAGCAAGCACGGGGAACAGGTCAGGAATATCGTCCACATCGGTATCGGTCCCGTGCAGCACCGCCCCCCTTACCCTGACACCGTCTCCGGTGGCGGTGATATCTGCGCCCATATCTCTCAGGATCCGGATCACCTTCCTGTCTCCCTGAACGGACCGGGGATCCAGACCTGTTACGGTGACATCACTGTCCGCTGAAGCCGCAGCGGCGGCAAGTATCCCGGCAGCTGCGGACCAGCTTCCCTTCACTTCAAGGGAACCGGGGCTTTTCAAAGGTCCGCTGACACGGTATGTACCGTCTTCGCGGACCGCTTCGGCTCCGAATACTCTCAGAGCGTCTGCGGTCATTTCAACATATCCCGCCGATCCGAGCCGGGATGTCAGTGTTATGCACGCTCCGCAGGATGAGACGGCTCCCGCCATCATAAGCCCGGATACATACTGGGAACTGATGTTTCCGGGTATTGCGAAATCAAAGCTTTCGAGACCTCCCCGCATCTCCAGGGGAAGCCTTGAAGCGCTGAACACCGCGCCGTTCTGTTCCATTGCCCGCAGAAGTTCGCCGACCGGCCTTGCGGAAAGGCTGCCGTTGCCTCTGAAGGAAGCCTTACTGCACAGTGCGGCAGTGACCGGCAGCAGGAATCTGAGAGTTGAGCCGCTGCCTCTGCAATCCAGCACCGGGGCAGAAATAAGCCTCAGAGAGGGAGCGATGTCTATCTTTCCTTCCTCAAAACAGATCGATGCCCCAAGTTCCTCAAGGCAGGCGATGGTAGCCTTTATGTCATCCGCAAGCGTATCTCCGGCGCCTTCCACGACGGTCGGTCCGTCGGCAAATGCCGCACAGATGAGGTACCTGTGCAGCTCGGACTTTGACGCCGGAGCACGCACGGTGCCTTTCAGAGATCCCGGAACGATCCTTATATCCATCTTGTTTCTCCCGAAAAAAAGACTGCGCCTTTGCCGGATACGGTGCCCGGATGCAAAACGCAGTCTGCGGATGTCTGTGATATCAGCCGAGATATCCCAGTCTTGATCTTCTGTACAGCTCTTTCTCAAAAGCTTCGCTGTCAAAATATGCGCCTATTCGCGCCGGTTTTCCGTATACCACGAACCTGTCTGCAATATCATCCGCCAGCTTAACCGCGGCTTCATCGTCTTCCGGCCTGTCCTCAAGCCTGATACCGAAAATGATCCTGTCTCCGTATTCCCTGAACAGCTTTTCCATGTCATTCATGGGCTGAGGTGTCCAGGAATCCCATCCGGCCGCTATGAAACACTCCACACGGGTCTCGTTGTGCCCGCAGGAGTGAAGATCAGCGATCATGCCCTTTGAGTGGATGTGATCCACAGTCCTCTTCATATGAGGAACGATGACATCCATACCGGTGTCCTGGGAGAAGAAAGGCTGCGCCTGTCCGCCCCAGTCGTCGTGCACTCTTATGCAGTTCACCTGCGGGAAATACTCGGCTATCCTGTCTATTACTCTGCATATGACATCCGTAGTCGCGGTGAACAGTTCCTGTAATGCATCTTCCTGATCCTCATCTATAAGCGCCATCGCAGCTCCTTCGAACCCCATGAAGGAGACGAGCCTCTCAAACCATGCGCCGGAATAGAGCGTCATGGTGATCCATTCACCGCTTTCAAGCAGTTCCCTGTTGGCCTCAGCGCTTCCTGCCCAGTCCCAGCTGTCCACATCAGGCAGCGTGATAAGTTCCTTCCAGTCATTTACATCGTCCATGATCTCGGTGCCGGGACGTACCATGGAACCTCCGACCTGTGTGGAGTACTCCCACTCGATGCCGTACATGTCGGGGCCGCCGGCTTCAGTTGCATTGTCGATGTGCTCTGCTCCGGCTACCATGCCTCTGGCAATATTATCGGGGATGCACAGCGGGTCTATGTTCACGGTATCCATGGGGGAAGGCATCCAGCAGGGCCTCTTCTGTCTGTACAGAAGCGACATGTTCTCAGCCGCTGAGATAGGTCTGTTATACTTTATGATCTTCCTTCGGCCCAGGTCTATAGTTCCCAGGACCTCAAACTCTTTCTCGTCAAAAGGAATAGAAGACACTGCCTGATCCTCCCGTTTGATGAATGTACCAACTCTTTGTCATCTATCTAGAATAGTATCATATTCACAGGAATAAAAAAACCGAAGCATGTTATATTATTAGGTAGAAACAACACTGTCCGGAGCAGGAAGATGGGTCCATACACCGTATTCTTTGAAGAATATGAAAAAGCGGTTCAGGTCGAAGCAGGGACGACGCTGCTTGCGGCTGCCGCCGGCGCAGGCATAGAGATATATTCCCCGTGCTCGGGCAGAGGTATCTGCGGCAAATGCAGGGTATCCGTTGACGGAGCCGAAGTCCTGGCCTGCAGGTACACAGTGGCATCCGACATAACCGTAAAGGCATGCAGAACAGATGCTGTAATGCTCGATGACAGCGGTATGAGGGTATTTGAAACAGACGGCACCTGCAGGCTTACTGCTGCATTCGACATAGGCACCACATCGGTGGCGGGCTTCATCATGGACGGAAAGAGCGGCAGGGCTCTGGCTTCCGGAAGCCGTCTGAATCCCCAGGCATCATTCGGTTCCGACCTCATATCCCGCATACAGCAGTCCATTAAAGGCCGTTCCGGTCAGCTGCAGGACGTGATAGTCTCCTGCATCTCCGAGATGATCCTCTCACTTTCGGACTCATGTTCCGTCGATCCGTCTGATATAGGCTGCGTAGCCGTCGCAGGAAACACGGCCATGCTGCATCTGTTTATGGGGAGAGATCCGAAGCCTCTGACAGTTCCTCCCTATATGCCTCTTTCCGCATCTTCAGAAGAATTCACGAACAACGGCTGGCTTCCTGCAGCGGATGATGCGGTCATCAGGATACTGCCCTGCATCGCAGGATTCGTGGGCGGAGATACCGCCGGATGCATGCTCTCCTGCGGCTTCGACGAGGCGGAGGATACCACGTTACTGATAGATATAGGCACCAACGGCGAGATGGTCCTTGGAAACAAGGACAGATTCTGCGCCTGTTCCACCGCAGCCGGTCCTGCTTTCGAAGGCGCCGGGATATCGTATGGCATGATAGCCTCACCCGGAGCCATAAGTCATGTCCGCGCTGTTTCAGGAAAGCTTGAATGCGACGTGATCGGCGGAGGAGAAGCCCGGGGGATCTGCGGATCCGGTCTGCTGGATGCTGTCTCCTGTCTGCTGGAGATCGGAGCCATGGACGATTCGGGGAGAATGGAGCCGGACGGTTCCGGCAACTGGACCATATCAGACGGAGTCCCTGCCTACATCCTCAGAGACGGAGTATCCGTGACCCAGAAGGACATCCGTCAGCTGCAGCTGGCAAAAGG
>CACYBC010000117.1 GCA_902772615.1 uncultured Ruminococcus sp. | reverse complement strand
GGAGCAGCCGATCGTCTCAACAAGAGCTTCCTCGATGATACCGTTCTTGACGTTCAGGGAAAGCTTGCAGGCTCCCTGCTGAGGTGCGCACCAGCCTACGCCGTGTGTGTACGCGGAGATGTCGGAAATCTCTTTGGCCTGGATCCATTTTCCTTCTTCAGGAATAGGAGCCGGACCGTGTTTCGGACCCTTGGCGACAACACACATGTTTTCTACTTCATTAGAATATGTCATTATCAAACTCCTTCCGCGATTATGCGTAAAAATCCGTTACAAGTATACTTGCTCAGGCGCTCCCTTTTCAAGAGAATAGTCCGTTTTCTGGCTGTATTCGTCAAAGATACACACCTCGTTAACACCTGTATCACAATTGCTCCTTATGATGATGCGTATGATATAATTTATTTGTATGCGCTTTCCCAAAAAACTAATCAGAGGTATGTCAATGTCCCTGCTCGACAGACTGTTCGGAAATTCCAGCGACAGAACGCTCAAGAAGATAATGCCGATCCAGAAACAGGTCCTGGATCTTCAGTCCAAGTATGAAAAGATGAGCGAGAATGAGCTCCGCGGTATGACTGCTGAGTTCAAAAAGAGGCTCGCAGGCGGCGAAACTCTGGATGATATCCTGCCCGATGCGTTCGCGGCATGCCGCGAGGCATCCTGGAGGGTCCTAGAGATGCGTCCATTCCCTGTCCAGATACTGGGCGGGATCGTTCTGCATAAAGGAATGATCGCCGAGATGAAGACAGGAGAAGGAAAGACACTCGTCTCCACTCTCCCCGCCTACCTCAACGCGCTGACCGGAGAAGGCGTTCATATCGTAACGGTAAACGATTACCTGGCCAAGCGCGATAGCGAGTGGATGGGCAAGGTATACAACTATCTCGGCCTGACGGTGGGACTTATCGCTCCCGGCATGGATCCGGAATCAAGACAGCAGGCATACAACTCCGACATCACATACGGCACGAACAACGAGATGGGCTTCGATTATCTCCGCGACAACATGGTTGCTGATCTCAGGAGCAAGACTCAGCGCGGACACGTGTTCGCTATAGTGGACGAGGTGGACTCCATCCTCATAGATGAGGCGAGGACCCCTCTCATCATCTCGGGAAGAGGCGACAAATCAACTGACCTGTACAGAAAGGCCGATGATTTCGCTAAGGCGCTGGTCAAGGAGGTCGTCACCGACCACGACGACAAGACCGAGATGGAATCGTCCACCGCAGACTACATAGTGGACGAGAAGGCTCACAGCTGTTCCCTCACCCAGAGAGGCATCGAGAAGGCCCAGAGACACTTCGGGATCTCCAACCTGTCCGATCCGGAGAACATGACTCTCGCTCACCATATCGATCAGGCTATCAGAGCCCACGGTATCATGAAGAGGGATGTCGACTATGTCGTCAAAAACGGCGAAGTCATCATAGTCGACGAGTTCACCGGACGTCTCATGATCGGGAGAAGATACAGCAATGGACTTCACCAGGCCATCGAGGCAAAGGAACATGTCCATGTCGCCAGGGAGAACAGGACCCTGGCTACCATAACCTTCCAGAACTACTTCCGCATGTATAAAAAACTGTCGGGAATGACCGGTACGGCAATGACGGAGAAAGATGAGTTCCAGGAGATCTACAATCTGGACGTGGTCGCTATACCGACCAATGCTCCGGTAATAAGGAAGGACTGGGATGACGCGGTATACAAGAACGTCGACGCGAAATACAGAGCTGTCATAGAACAGATAATAGAATGCCACTCAAAGGGCCAGCCGGTCCTGGTCGGCACGGTGAGCATAGATAAATCCGAGCATCTCAGCAAGCTTCTGGACCGCCGCGGCATCAGGCACAACGTTCTGAACGCCAAGAACCATGAGAAGGAAGCGTTCATAATCGCCCAGGCAGGCAAATTCGGTGCCGTGACCATCGCCACGAACATGGCGGGACGAGGAACCGATATCATGCTCGGAGGCAACGCCGAATACATGGCAAAGAACAGCCTGAGCAACGAAGGGATGGATGACGACCAGATCCAGGCCGCCACTTCCTACTACTACACCGAAGACGAGGAGATCCTCGCGGCCAGAGAGGAGTACAAGAGGCTGCTGGACAAATACACCGCCGAGATCAGACCGGAAGCTGACAAAGTCAGACAGGCAGGCGGGCTGTTCATCATAGGCACGGAGAGACATGAGAGCCGCAGGATCGATGACCAGCTCAGAGGCCGAAGCGGACGTCAGGGAGACCCCGGCGAAAGCAGGTTCTTCCTCGCGCTGGACGATGATCTCATGAGGCTCTTCGGAGGCGACAGGATCAATATGCTCATGGAGACCCTCAATGTCGAGGACGACATTCCTATAGAAAACAGGATCCTGACGACCGTCATAGAATCCGCCCAGAAGAAGGTGGAAGGACGCAACTTCGCCATCAGAAAGAGCGTTCTCAGCTACGACGACGTCATGAACCAGCAGAGGGAGACGATCTACTCCGAGAGAGACATGGTCCTCAGAGGCGAGAACGTGCGCAGGAACATCGATTCCATGGTCCTGGATTCCATAAGAGCCAATGTCTACAGCTATCTTCCTGAGGAACACAGCGAAGAGACGCCCTGGAACCTGTCAGGACTCAGGGATCACTATCTCGGATGGCTCACAACGCCTGCTGATCTCAGATTCAGCAAAGACGAACTTGACGGGATCACCAGAGACGACATCGTTGATATGCTGAACGACAGGGCCCAGGACATCCTGGCAAAGAAGGAGGAGCAGATAGGCTCTGACATGATGAGACTTCTGGAGAGGTTCTCCCTGCTGAGTTCCGTTGACCAGAACTGGATGGAGCACATCGACAATATGGACGAACTGCGCAACGCCATACATCTCCGCTCTTACGCGCAGCATGACCCGGTCGTGGAGTACAGGCGCGAGGGATACGCCATGTTCGACGAGATGGTCGAAGCCATACGCGAACAGACAGCCAGAAAGGTCCTCACAACTACGATCGTACCCAAAAAGCAGGTCGAGGAAAACATCCAGGACGCTGCTGCAGCCGGAGGTACCGCACAGACAGTAAGGAAGAACAAGGACAAAAAGAAGAAAAAGAAGAAATGATCATATAAAGAAGAGACCCGTTCGCAGCCGTAAGCTGACGGACGGGTCTGTCTTTGACGCTTTAGCAACAAAAACAGCTGTAAAGCAATTACGCCTTACAGCTGTAAATCAGATTCTCCCTTTCATTTTGCTCTCTTCTCACTCTGCTGGATCAGGTTGAAGAGCGATGAGGACAGCTGCGGATAGTCGCCAGCAAGCTTCTCGCTGGATGTCTGGAACGAATCGGTATCTATCTGTCCGTGAGCGGACGGCTGGGCAGAGAGCATGTCCCTGAGCTCGGCCTCGCTTCTGGACATTGAGGCGTCGACATAACCGCTGTATAATCTATCCGGGATGGAGAACATCTTATCCTGGTTCTTGGGACAGCTGGAGAAGATGATCCTGAACATCTTGTACACCGCGGAATTGAGATAGTTCGTCACTTCCGATACGAGTTCCTTGTCCGGTGCCTTGAGGAGCATATCATACAGTATCCCCAGCGAGTTTATGATCAGTTTCTTGCTGAGCACCGGCAGAAGACTGCCCTTGTACTTCGAATCGTCCGGGTCGTTGCTGTCGTCCGGAATGTCGTCTACGGTGAGCGTCAGCCCGCTCCTGTCGGGCGATCTGCCCAGCAGGTAGTCACAGGAAACGCCGTAATACTCCGATGCCTTGACAACGAAGTCCAGTCCGCATTCCCTTATTCCCTTTTCATAATGAGAAAGCAGCGCCTGTGAGATACCGAGATTTGCCGCAGCCTCTTTCTGCGTGAGGCCGCGCTCTTTTCTCAAAAGCGTAAGTATTCTGCTGAAACTGGTGTTGCCTTGCATTGGAACGATCCTTCTTGGATAATACGAAGTGTATTTGAGATTATATTACCTTCATTACTGCAAGTAAATTGTAGTTTATGCCAAATAATAAAAAAACTTTTGTGTATTTTTTGAAAGGAAATCCAAGTTTTGAAAACATATAAGCTTCATCTCATAAGACACGGTCTCACCGACTTCAATCTGGAAGGCAGATACTGCGGAACTCTGGATCCTCCGCTCTGCGAAGAAGGCATCAGTCAGCTTTATGAACTGATGGAGAGATATGATTACCCCTATGTGGATGAAGTATATGCCAGTCCCCTTCTGAGAGCGAGGCAGACAGCCGAGATACTGTTTCCGGGATGCGAATACACTGCAGTGGAGAATCTCCGTGAGGCATCTTTCGGTCCCTTTGAGGGAAAGACCATGGTTCAGCTCAGGAATGACGAGGAATATGCGAAATGGGTCGTTCCCGGCTCGGATTACGCCCCTGCCGGAGTGGAGCCTGCCAAGGCATTCTATCTGAGATGCCGGGAAGGCATCATACAGATCGTTGACGACATGATGTCGAGAGGAGTTACCAGCGCCGCTGTCGTGACCCATGCGGGCGTTATCAGCGCCGCACTTGCAGCTCTCGCCTATCCGAAGCTCTCTCAGTATGAATGGAACTGCGAAGCCGGCCAGGGCTTTACTGTCAGGGCAGATCCGTCCCTGTTCCTGAGAGAGCCGATACTTGAGTACGTCTGCGACATACCCGGGGAAAACCTTCCGGTGGAAGAAGACGATCCGTATGACCTTTATTGAAAAATTGCATCGAATAAAACAAGCGCGGAAGTGGACTTTGCTTCTGCGCTTTTATATATTTAAAGTACATAATCAATGCCTGAACTTACAAGGAGGACAGACAGGTGAAAACATCGATCAGAGTCAGCAGCGACAATATCGTTTCCAAAGTGGACGACAGAGTATACAGCTCCTTTGTCGAGCACATGGGAAGAGCCATCTACACAGGCATCTATGAGCCCGATCATCCCACAGCCGATGAATTCGGATTCCGCAAGGACGTCATGGATCTCGTCAGGCCTCTCAACCTCTCCCACATCCGCTATCCGGGAGGAAACTTCCTTTCCGGATACCGCTGGAAAGACGGGATCGGCCCCAAGGAAAACAGACCTGCGAGGTTGGATCTGGCATGGTTCCAGATCGAGCCGAATCTTGTAGGAACAGATGAGTTCCTGCGCTGGTGCGAGCGCCTCGGAGTCAAGCCCATGCTGGCAGTGAACCTGGGCACCGGCACTCCTCAGGATGCCGCCGACCTCGTTGAATACGTAAACGGCACGACACCCACATATTACGCCGAACTAAGAAAACGCAACGGACACGCCGAGCCCTACAATGTCAAGCTCTGGTGCCTCGGAAATGAGATGGACGGCCCCTGGCAGATCTGCGGAAAGACCGCTGAGGAGTACGGCAGGATCGCACACGAGACGGCCAAGATGATGAAATGGATCGATCCTTCCATCGAACTGGTCGCCTGCGGCAGTTCCAACACCAGCATGCCGACGTACGGCGAATGGGAAAAGACTGTCCTGAAGCACTGCTACAATGATGTCAACTACGTATCCTTGCACAGCTACTACAGGAACGACGATCACGATATCCCCTCTTTCCTGGCAAGCAATATAGACATGGAGAACATGATCCAGTACATCGGTTCCATCTGCAAGCAGGCAAAGATAGAGCAGAAGGGTGACCATGATGTGTATCTCTCCTTCGACGAGTGGAATGTCTGGTATCATTTCTCGACCGAACAGAAGGCTCCGGAAAAGTGGGTAGTCGGCAGAGCGATCGACGAAGAGGATTATGACGATATCGATACCCTTGTCGTCGGAACTCTCATGAACGCGCTCATCAGGAACGCCGATCTGGTCAAGGTCTCCTGCTTCGCGCAGCTCATCAACGTGATCGCGCCTATCACCACGGTACCCGGCGGAGAAGCATACGTGAGGACCATCTACTATCCCATCATGCATGCATCGAACTACGGCAGAGGCACATCGATCAAGCCTGTGGTAGACGCGCCGACATACGACTGCAAGCTTTACAACGGTGTTCCGATGCTCGACAGCGCAGTGGTGAAATGCGATGACGGTTCCCTTTCCGTATTTGTGGTCAACAGAAGCGAGACGGAACAGGCTGAACTGAAAGTCGACTTCTCCGGAATGGGAGAATTCAGCAAGGCTGAGCTGATGACCATCCGCGGAATGCAGACAGTGACCGAGAAAGCCGAGGTGGAAGGTTCGGTGTGCAATACCGTGCTCGCACCTCTGTCCTGGAACCTTATCAGGATATCCTGAAAGCCGTTTTGAGAGCGGTATTTTCGAATTGCAGGCGAAACGACCTATAAATATCTCTTTTCACTTGCGGCAAAACGATTCCATATGTTATATTTACACGTGCGGGCATGGAAATTGTCCGCACGTATTAGTGTGAGAAAAACACAGCGCAGAATAAAAAGAAAATCAAACCTCAAAAGGAGACTAAAGCATGTACAAAATCGTGGAAAAGGTCAGCCTTAATCCCACAGTTACCATGATGCAGATCGAAGCTCCCCTGGTCGCTGCGAAAGCAGAACCCGGTCAGTTCATCATCCTCCGCGTTGATGCTGACGGCGAGCGCATCCCCCTCACGGTAGCAGGCTATGACCGCGAGAAAGGCACTGTCAAGATCATCTTCCAGATAGTCGGTGCCACGACAGAGAAACTCAATCACAAGAATGTCGGCGATTACCTCCAGGACTTCGTAGGTCCTCTCGGTGTCGCGACGCATCTTGACGGCCTCAAGAAGGTCTGCATCGTCGGAGGCGGCGTCGGATGCGCCATCGCGCTCCCCATCGCCCAGAAGCTGCATGAACTCGGTGCCCATGTCACTTCCATCATCGGATTCCGCACAAAAGACCTGCTCATTCTTGAAGACGAGTTCCGTGCATGCTCTGATGAGCTCATCGTCATGACAGATGACGGCTCATACAGCCGCGAAGGCAATGTCACAGTTCCTCTCAAGGAGCTGTTTGAGAAGGGTGAGACCTTTGATGAAGTCATCACGATCGGACCGCTGATCATGATGAAGTTCGTCGTCCTTGCCTGCCAGCCCACCGGTATCCCCTGTACGGTTTCCATGAACCCGATCATGATCGACGGAACCGGAATGTGCGGCGGATGCAGACTGACCCTCAATCAAGACGGCAAGAAGGTCACCAAGTTTGCATGCGTTGACGGACCTGATTTCAACGGATATGAAGTCGACTTCGACGAAGCCATGTCCCGCGGAACCATGTACGTAGCCTTTGAGCGCCATGCATACGAAGAAGCCTGCAATCTCTTCAAGGAGGTAAAATAATATGCCTAACATGAGTCTTACCAAGAACCCGATGCCCTCTCAGGATCCTCTGGTCCGTGCCCACAACTTCAACGAAGTTGCCATCGGCTACAGCGAAGAGATCGCTCTTGATGAGGCGCAGCGCTGCCTGCACTGCAAGAATATGCCCTGCGTGTCCGGCTGCCCGGTCAATGTACATATCCCCGAATTCATCGATAAGATCAAAGAGGGAGATTTCGAGGGTGCATATCAGGTCATCCACGAGACTTCTTCCCTCCCCGCAGTCTGCGGACGTGTATGCCCTCAGGAGACACAGTGCGAATCCAAGTGCATCCGCGGAATCAAAGGCGAGCCCGTAGGAATCGGCCGTCTTGAGAGATTCGTCGCTGACTGGCACAGGGATCACAGCGATCAGAAGCCCGAACCCGCTCCCTTCAACGGACACAAAGTCGCTGTTGTAGGTTCCGGCCCCTCCGGACTGACCTGCGCAGGCGATCTTGCCAAGCTCGGCTACAAGGTTACCGTATTTGAAGCTCTTCACACCGCCGGCGGCGTTCTTGTCTACGGCATTCCTGAGTTCCGTCTTCCCAAGAAGATCGTTCAGCAGGAAGTCGACAACCTTATCGCCATGGGCGTCGATGTCGAGACCAACGTCGTCATCGGTAAGACCCTCACCATCGATGAGCTCTTTGAACAGGGCTATGAGGCCGTTTATGTCGGCTCCGGCGCAGGACTCCCCAACTTCATGGGTATCCCTGGCGAGTCCCTCAAGGGCGTATACAGCGCCAACGAGTTCCTCACCCGCTCCAACCTCATGAAATCCTATCTCGACGATCCCGTTACCCCCATCATGAAGGGCGGAAACGTCGCGGTAGTCGGCGGCGGAAACGTTGCCATGGACGCTGCGAGAACAGCTCTCAGACTCGGCGCTGACAATGTCTACATCGTCTATCGCCGCTCTGAGGAAGAGCTCCCGGCACGCCGTGAGGAAGTCGAACACGCCAAGGAAGAAGGCATCATCTTCAAGCTTCTCAACAATCCGGTAGAGATCCTCGGATACAACAATCCCGATGACCGCCGCGATCCCAAGAACGGTTTCGTGACCGGTATGAAGTGCATCCGTATGGAGCTCGGTGAGCCCGATGAGAGAGGCCGCCGCCGTCCTGTCCCCGTAGAGGGAAGCGAATTCGTGATCGATGTCGACACAGTCGTTATGGCTATCGGTACCTCCCCCAACCCGCTGATCAAGAACACCACAGCCGGTCTTGATGTCAACGGCCACGGCGGTATCATCGTCGACGATAACGGCGCCACCTCCAAGGAAGGCGTCTACGCAGGCGGCGACGCAGTCACCGGTGCTGCGACCGTCATCTCCGCGATGGGAGCCGGCAAACTTGCCGCAAAGTCCATCCACGAGTACCTCAGCAAATAATCTCTTTATGCTATATTAAAGGCAGGGCCTGTGCCCTGCCTTTTTTTGTTTCAAAAAGATTACTCAAGGATTTTATTCCGATTCTCATTATGGTAGTATTGAGTAAATGGCATCACGCATAGAACCATTATCTTGTTGAATATGCATAATACCATAAGTCGATCAATCGAAAGGAGAAAACAATGATCAGAAAGGCTACTGTAGAAGGCGGCGTAGTTCTCGGAATCCCTGCAGCCGACCCCCGTGTGACTGCTTTCAAGGGCATCCCGTTTGCAGCGCCTCCTGTAGGTGAGAACCGCTGGCGTGCTCCACAGCCCGTCATTCCCTGGGAAGGTGAGCTGAAATGCTGGACATTCGCGCCTATCTCGATGCAGCACATACCCGGACTGGATCCCAACAACATCTACACCAGAGAGTGGAACGTTGATCCCGAGATCCCCATGGATGAGGACTGCCTGTACCTGAATGTATGGACGCCCGCAAAGACGACGGAAGACAAGCTTCCCGTCTATGTATGGTATTTCGGCGGCGGCCTCAGAGAAGGCAACCCCGCTGAGATGGAATTCGACGGCGAGAGGATCGCGAGAAGAGGCGTGGTGGTAGTTACCGTAAACTATCGTCTCAATGTGTTCGGATTCCTTGCGCACCCTGAACTGACGGCCACACAGCCCGATGCTCCTACAAACTTCGGAAACCTCGACCAGCAGGCCGGTACCCGCTGGGTCAAGAGAAATATCGCTGCTTTCGGCGGAGATCCCGACAACATCACCATCGGAGGACAGTCGGCAGGCGGCGGAAGCGTATGCACACAGCTCGTCAGCCCCTCCAATGAGGGTCTGTTCCAGAAAGCGGTCATCATGAGCGGCATGTTTGCCGGTGTTTATGATGAGCGCAGACGTCTGAACTTTGAAGAGGCTCAGGCACAGGGCGAGAGATTCTTCGAGTTCCTCGGCGTTAAGACACTGGAAGAAGCCAGACAGATAGATGCGGTGACGCTTCGCGATAAGGGAGTGGACTTTGAGAACGAGTTCCGCGCCCGCTTCGGATCCACGCCTGACGGTGTTTATCTGCCCGGAGATCCCTTCAAGCTCATGTCGGAAGGCAAGCGTCTGCGTGTACCTCTCATGGTCGGCAGGACCCAGGATGAGTTCCGTTCCCGCATCGATGCAGACTCCATGGAAGAGTTTGCCGCCAGAGTCAGAGCGAGCCTCGGTGATTATGCCGATGATTTCCTCAAAGCCTGCGGCGACGATCTCGAGACAGCCAAGTCCATCGCCAATGTCAGCGGCATAGAAGTCGCTTTCAGGACTCTCGTCAAGAAGAATGAGGCCATCGGTATCGAAGAACCCTTCTATTATTATGTATTCAACGCTGAGATCCCCGGATGGGACAATCCCGGCACCTTCCACTCCGTAGACCTCTGGTTCTTCTTTGAGAACCTTGCAAAATGCTGGAGGCCCTTCAAAGGCAAACACATGGATCTTGCCAGGAACATGTGCAACTACTGGGCCAACTTCTTCCGCACAGGCGATCCCAACGGTCCCGACAACGACGGTACCCCGATGCCCCTCTGGAAACCCTATACCACTGCCGAGCCCAACGCCGTCTGGTTCAACGATGTCGTTGAGGCCTGCGTGGACAAGCCCAGCGAGGCTATGAATGTCCTCGTGGAAAGAAACAGCAAATAATGAATATTAGGAGAAACTAATGCTTAGAGTAGTTAAGACTGAAAACGGCTGGGTCAAAGGTATCCCTGCAGCTGACCCCAGAATAACCGCCTTCAAGGGCATACCCTTTGCCAAGCCTCCTGTAGGAGACCTGAGATGGAAAGGACCGCAGCCCGCTGAGGACTGGGAAGGCGTCAGGGAGTGCTACACCTTCGGGCCTATCGCCATGCAGAAATATCCGGGCCTTGATCCTGACAACATCTACACCAGAGAGTGGAACGTAGATCCCGATCTGGTGATGAGCGAGGACTGCCTGCAGCTCAACATCTGGACTCCGGCTAAATCAGCCGATGAGAAACTGCCGGTCATGGTTTGGTACTACGGCGGCGGTCTTCAGGAAGGACATCCTTCCGAGATGGAGTTCGACGGCGAAAGGATCGCGAGAAGAGGTGTTATCCTCGTCTCCGTAAACTACAGAGTCAACATATTCGGATTCTTCGCGCATCCCGAGATCACAGCCACGGCGGAAGACAAATGCTACACTAACTTCGGAAGCTATGACCAGCGCTTCGGCACCCTCTGGGTAAAGCGCAACATCGCCGCCTTCGGAGGCGACCCCGACAACATCACTATCTTCGGACAGTCCGCGGGCGGACGCAGCACGCTTTTCCAGTTGCTCTCCCCTCTCAACAGCACCGATGTCATCAAGAGAGGCATCTCCATGAGCAGCGGCGGCATCAGCATCGGAGGCGGATACGGCTATCCCACTCTGGCTGAAGCTGAAGCAAACGGCGTTGAGTTCTTCAAATTCATCGGCGTAAAGAGTCTTGAGGAAGCAAAGCAGATCAATGCTTTCACGCTTCGCGACAAGATGCTTGAGTTCATGGAAGAGAAACATGTGCGCTGGGGCTTCAACATCGACGGCGTATTTGCCGACGACGATCCGGTCAATATGATGGCTGCCAACAGAAGGCTTCAGGTCCCGCTGATCTGCGGACATACGACCGGAGATATGGGCGATATGTTTGGCAGAGCTTCCAGCAAGGAAGAGATCCGTGACAGGATCTCAGCCATGGTCGGAGAAGAAGCCGCGGCGGAAGTCCTTTCCGCAGCAGACTATGATAACGTCGATCTCGACGGGCTCAAGGATGCTCTCAAGATCAACAACCAGAGATTCGGTATCGAACTGCTTCACATGAACGGAGCAGATCACGGTCTGGACGAGTATTTCTACTCATTCGGGCCGGAGATCCCGGGTTGGGACAATCCCGGCGCATTCCATTCCAGCGACCTGTGGTTCGTTTTTGAGACACTGGCCAAGTGTTGGAGGCCTTTCCAGGCAAAGCACTATGATCTGGCGAGGCTGATGTGCAACTATTGGACCAACTTCGCAAAGAACGGAGATCCCAACGGCAACGATGCCGACGGAACTCCGATGCCCACATGGGAGAAGTTCACCAACGAGAATCCCCGCTCCATCATGTTTGAAGACACCGTCTTCATGCAGCAGGAGCCTGAAAGGCCCGCGATCCGACTCCTTCTGGAGAAAGCAGCTGACCTGAAGTGGAGAAGATGATCTTCTGATCTCAGACTTACTGTAAAGAACGAAAAGCCGGTGCCATGCAAGGTACCGGCTTTTTTCCTGCAAAACACAAGGACACAGGCTGTTAAGTCCTGTGTCCTTTGATCATATGTTGACTTTCAGCTTATCAGCCCGCATTGTCATCGGTGGTAGTTCCGCCGTTGCCGTCGTACGGGAACAGTGAATGCATGCAGTGGGAATTGGGCATGTTGTCCTTGGTATAGTAGCCTGTCCTCGTGCTCTTGCATCCGGACGAAGTCAGGAATCCGGATGACAGGCAGAACGACGCGGTCGTGATGCCTTCCGGTCTCTCGAATTCCTTCTCCGGCAGATCGTTCGTGATCTCATTGAGCACGTCTCTGACGGCGTACTGAATGTCATAGTGCAGGCTGTACGGAGTCATCTTTCCGTTCTGGTCATATCCCATCCAGCCCGCGCAGCAGTAGTAGGGGTTCAGCGCTATGGTCCAGAAGTCGTTGTTGTCGGATGTGGTTCCGGTCTTGGACGCAGTCGTAAATTTGGCGCCTTTCCTGACCGCTGTTGCCGTACCTTCTCTGGTAACGCCCTGGAGGATCTGGTTCATGATGTAGGCCGTCTGGGGAGACATAGCCTGGTTGGTCTGTGCCACCTTGTTCTTGTCAAGGACGACGTCGCCGGTGTAATCCTCGATGAGCGTGTAGAACCTGGGGCTCTTGTAAACGCCCAGATTTCCGAAGGAGGCATAGGCTGCGCACATCTCGGTGACTGTGCACCCGTCTGTAAGTCCGCCGAGCGCCATGGAGAGAGTCCTGTCGGTCATTGTGATCCCCTGAGCGTCGTCCCATCTTCCGTCGACGAGAGTCGTGAATCCCAGCGATTGTGTCAGGAAATCGAAGGCGAAGTCGACACCGATGAGCTGCATGGTCTGCACCGCTACCGTGTTGAGGGACTTTGCCACTGCCTTATATACCGTAATGGGTGTTCCGTAGGTGTTAGAGAAGTTGGTCGGCCAACTTCTGCCGTTGACTTTCTCGGTCGCAATATCCTGGAAGAGCGATGAGAAATGGATCTTCTTGAGCTCTATTGCGGGAGCGTATACCGCTACTGGCTTCATGGAAGAACCGGTCTGGCGCGCGGAAGTATATCCCCTCAGAAGACTGAGGCTTGCGGTCTTCTCCCTGATGCCGTTGGCGATGCCAACGACTTCACCGTCATAGTTCATTACCACGATGGCGCCTTCGATCTGGTTCTCCAGTCTGTTGCCCTCGCTGTCCAGTTTGTAGTCCGGCCAGATATCCTTGTTCCATGCAGCCTTTTCCACCGACGCCTGGACCTTGGGATCCATCGTGGTGTAGATCTTCAGTCCTCCCTGATAGAGGAGCTTGTAGGCTTCTTCGGAAGAGAGATTCTTGTATTTCTCGAGGTCCTGATGGACCTGTTTGATCACCGTATCCGTGAAATAATCGTACAGGCTGCTTGTGGACGCATTGTCGATATTCGATCTGTCGAACTCCATGACATCGCTCTTAGCCTTCGCGGTATCATACTGAGTCTGAGTGATCATCTCGTTCTCCAGCATCGTGCGCAGGACGTAGTCCCTCTGTATCTTGTTATCTTCCGCACTGATGTAGGGGTCATACCATCCGGGATACTTGGTTATGACGACGATGGAGCAGCACTCCGCAAGATCGAGTTCGGACGTCGTCTTGCCGAAGTAGTACTTGGCGGCGGATTCGATGCCCGCTACCTGGCTTCCGAGAGAGAACGTATTGAGGTATGCCTCCAGGATCTGTGTCTTTGAGTAGTTCTTCTCCATGTTGAGGGCCCTGTATATCTCCCTTACCTTTCGGAGGATACCGTCAAAGCCCTTGACTTCTTTTTCGTTGGTTATGTTCTTGATGAGCTGCTGTGTGATCGTCGAGCCGCCCTGGATGTTGTCGGCAAGGTTAATGCCGAACAGTCTCAGGAACTGGTTGAGGAATGCGAATATGGTGCGCTTCCAGTCGACACCGTGATGGGTACGGAACCTTATATCCTCTGATGCGATGATGGCGTCAACGAGGCAGTCCGGGAAATCCGCATAATCGACCCATACACGGTTCTGTCCGCTGTAGAGTCTCTCATGCTCCACCCACTCGCCCGTATCCGGATCCTTGACCATGATCAGAGTCGAAAGGCTGAGCTTGATATTGTCTATATCCAGCGTCTTGTAGTCATCCGCAGTGACTTCAGCGATATACAGAGTCGCTCCTACAGCGAGCGCGCATGCTCCGATGATGCCCACACAGAGGAAGAACACGAACAGTCTGACGAGCACCTGCCAGAAAGACGCCCTTCTGCGGACTTTCGTCTTTCCTGACGCGCCGTTGATCCTTCCCGATGTTCCTTTTGCGTTCTTCCTGTCCTTGGAAGAACGTTTGCCCTTGCTGTCTGTTTCCTTATTCATGTCACCTTCATCATCTGCAGCGCCGGATGCGGCAGCTATGACCGCAGGGATCTCAGCATCTTCAGGCACTGCGCCTTCCGCATCGTTGAGGAGCCCTTCGATCTCTCCGTCAGCATCGACGACCGCATCAAAATAAGCTGTACCGGTCTCTCCCGAAGACGGGATCTCCGGGATGGGATCGCCGCTGGCTTCAGCAAGTTCAGAGAGAAGGTCAGCACCTTCAGCGGTGAGCATGCTGTCGGTCTTCTGGAACGGATCCGCCTGATCGCCCGCGGCAGTCTCAGGTACGTTGCCGTTCACATTCTTATTGTTGATATCTTCTGACATATCTGTTCTCTTTCAGATCGTTGTTATCGTTTTAATGTATATATATGACCATACCAGATAATTTTACCATAGCATTTCAATTAATTTAACCGTTTAACACAAACTTAACATTTTTTCTGGTTTTTTGCTTAAAAAACACTAAAGTGTGCAAGTTCAAACCTTTGAACTTACACACTTTTTGATGCCGATTCTTTTGTACAGGATTATTTATCAGATTCCTTTTCCTTGTTATCGGACAGATTGAGCTTCTCGACCTCGCCGATAGCGTTCTTGGACATCCTGATCTTGACTCTGTCTGATCCTGTCTCGATGAGAACGGTGTCGTCCTTGATGCTGACCACGCGTCCGACGATGCCCCCTATGGTCACGACTCCGTCGCCGACTTCCAGACTGTTGCGCAGCTCATTCCTGGCCTTCTCCTCTTTTCTCTGCGGAATGACCACTGTCAGATACATGACGCCGAGCATGAGCACCAGGAAGATGATGGTGCCGTAGGTCTCAAAGAATGAAGGAGTCGTGGCTCCTGTAGTTGTCAGAAACATATTGATGTTCATATTGCCCTCCGGAAAAATAGTAATTCAATTATAAATGCTCAGTAGCTTTCAGTAAACAGAAATTCAGATCCTGGCGTCGAGCCTGTTCACATACTCATTTCGGAACTGAGCGAAAGTGCCGCTGTCAAGTTCGCTGCGGATCCTCTCCATCAGCGTGTTGTAGAACCACAGGTTATGGAGCACACACAGCCTCATACCGAGCATCTCTCCCGATTTGTGAAGATGCCTGATATATCCCTTGGAGAATCCTGCTCTGCATACCGGACATCCGCATTCGGGGTCGATAGGTTCCTGATCGTCCTCGTAGCGCTGGTTGTTGATGTTGATTATCCCGTTCCAGGTGAAGAGATGTCCGTGCCTTCCGTTTCTTGCGGGCATCACGCAGTCGAACAGATCTACTCCTCTGAATACCGATTCGATGATATTGCCGGGAGTTCCGACTCCCATGAGGTATCTGATCTTATCCTTAGGCGCATACGGCTCCACCGCTGAAATGATGTCATACATCACCTCGGTCGGCTCACCGACCGCCAGTCCTCCGATGGCGTAACCGTCGCAGTTCATCTCCGCTATCTCCTTCATGTTATCGATGCGGAGATCTTCATACGTGGCTCCCTGGTTGATGCCAAAGAGAAGCTGATGCGGATTTACTGCATTCTCTGCCGCGTTGCATTTCTTCATCTGTTCTATGCATCTTCTGAGCCATCTTGCGGTCCTCGCGGCGGATTCCTTTGCATATCCGTACTCAGCCGGGTTCTCGACGCATTCATCGAAAGCCATTGCTATGGTGCTTCCGAGTCTGGACTGGATCTGAATGCTCTCTTCCGGTCCCATGAATATCTTCCTGCCGTCGATATGGGAGTTGAAGGTCACTCCTTCCTCCTTTATCTTCCTCAGCTTGGCAAGCGAAAAGACCTGAAATCCCCCGCTGTCCGTCAGCACGGGACCGTCCCATTTTGAAAATCCCCGGATCCCGCCGAAATCGTGTATCCTGTTCTCGCCCGTGCGCACATGCAGATGATATGTGTTGCTGAGCATGATCTGGCATCTGACATCCTTGAGATCCAGCGCGCTGAGCCCGCCCTTGATCGCCGCAGCAGTGGCTACATTCATGAAGGCCGGCGTCTGGAAATCTCCGTGGACCGTCGTGAAGCGTCCGCGTCTTGCCGTATTCTCGTTCTTTATCAGTTCATACATCTCGTCAACCTTCAAGTGCCTCAAGCATCTGAGCGGGATTGTCGGCGGCTTTCACCTTACCGAACGCTCTGGTGATGACGCCGTTCTCGTCTATGAGATAGGTCGTCCTTACGACGCCCATCGTGACCTTGCCGTAGTTGTTCTTCTCCTTCCAGACATCGTACGCCTTTATGACATCCAGATCCGTGTCGGACAGCAGCGTGAACGGCAGGCCGTATTTTTCTTCAAATCTTTTGTGGGATGCGACAGTATCCCTGCTGACTCCGATGACAACTGCGCCTTTCTCCCTGAACTGCGGGTACAGTTCCCCGAAAGCGCACGCCTGTTTAGTGCATCCCGAGGTCATATCCTTAGGATAGAAGTAGAGGATGACCCTTTTTCCCCTGTAATCCGACAGGCTCCTCTTCTCTCCGTTCTGATCCGGAAGTGTGAATTCCGGGGCTTTTATCCCTGTTTCGAGCATTTCAGTTTCTCCTAAATGTTTTTTTAACGAAATCCGTATCAGATTATCAGCATCGCATCCCCGAAGCTGAAGAATCTGTATCTGTCCCGAACCGCTTTTCTATATGCGTTCATGGTGTTGTCATACCCTGCGAAGGCGCTCACCAGCATGATGAGCGTACTCTCAGGTAGATGGAAATTCGTGATAAGGCCGTCCATCACATTGAACTTATAACCCGGATAAATGAATATGTCGGTGTCCTCATGGCATGCGCACACTGTCCCGTGCTTTGCGTAGACCGCCTCGACGGTCCTGCAGGAAGTGGTCCCTGTGCAGATGACCCTTCTTCCCTCTTCCTTAGCACGGCGAATGATATCGGCATTCTCTTCATCTATGGAGTAGCTCTCAGAGTGCATGATGTGATCCGTGATAACGTCCTCTTTGACCGGTCTGAACGTACCAAGCCCCACGTGAAGAGTCACATCAGCGATCTGGACGCCCATGTTCCTGACCTTGTCGAGCAGTTCGTTGGTGAAATGCAGTCCGGCTGTCGGAGCGGCTGCGGATCCCAGCGGTTCCGCGTATACCGTCTGATATTCGTCGTTGTCCTCCAGTTCCTTGGTGATGTAAGGAGGAGTAGGCATCTTTCCTATCTCGTCCAGGATCGCGAAGAAGTTGCTGCTTCTGTCATAATCGAAGCAGACCTTCCTTTTTCCGTCCGTGAGTTCCTCGCATATCGTAGCCTTCAGTTTCCCGTGAAAGTCTATGACCGTTCCCATGTGAAGCCTTTTCCCCGGTCTGACGAGGCATTCCCACGCGTCCTGTTCAGTCTGCTTGAGAAGCAGTATCTCTACATGTGCTCCGGTGTCTTTCTGACCAAGAAGCCGTGCGGGGATGACCTTGCTGTTGTTGCGCACGAGAACATCGCCTTCCCTGAGAAAGGAGGGCAGATCATAGAAATGAAGGTCCTGTGTCTCACCTGTCAGCCGGTCCAGCACCATCATCCTGGAATGATCTCTCGGAACCGCGTGCGACTGAGCGATCAGCTCCTGCGGGAGGTCATAATAGAATTCGCTCTTGAGCATATCTGTATGCGGCATGCGCCGCTTCGTCCTTTCAGAAAATGATCGTAAGATCCTATATAGTATATACTGATTTTCATTTACTGCAAAACCGTCAGACGGGATCTGCGGGAGCTTTCCGCACATCCTGAATAATATGTCGCGCACACCCGTTCCGGCTGTTCACAGTGTTGAAACAATTCCATGTATTGTGTTAGAATGAATCGAATTTCGGATTTTTTAAAAATAGGAGTTGTGCAATGGCTACTTTTTTCAGCGACATCTTCGGCAACCTTTTGAACATTGACCTGAAGATGGTCATCATGTGGCTGATCGGCGGCACTCTCGTCTATCTTGCGATCGCAAAAGAGATGGAGCCCTCCCTTCTTATGCCTCTTGGTTTTGGAGCAATCCTCGTAAACCTTCCTCAGTCCGGTGTCATCACACAGGGCGATGAGGTCGGCGCATTCGATGAGCTCTTCAAGGCGGGTATCGCAAACGAGCTCTTCCCGCTGCTTCTCTTCATCGGTATAGGAGCAATGATCGATTTCGGTCCCCTGCTCTCCAACCCTAAGCTCATGCTTTTCGGAGCTGCAGCTCAGTTCGGTATCTTCTTCACCCTCAGCATGTCCATGCTATTCGGTTTTGAGCTCAAGGATGCCGCTTCCATCGGCATCATCGGCGCTGCCGACGGTCCCTCCTCGATCTTCGTATCCCAGTATCTCGGATCGAACTACACCGGCGCCATCATGGTCGCTGCCTATTCCTACATGGCTCTCGTGCCAATCGTGCAGCCTCCTGTCATCAAGCTGATCACCTCCAAGGAAGAGAGACTCATCAGAATGAACTATGAGCCACACTCCGTCTCACAGAAGACGAAGATCCTCTTTCCCATCGTCATCACCGTTGTCGTAGGACTTGTCGCTCCGAAGTCCCTCTCACTCATCGGATTCCTGATGTTCGGAAACCTTATCAGAGAGTGCGGAGTCCTCAACTCCATTTCTGCTTCTGCTCAGAATGAGCTCGCAAACCTCGTAACGATCGTGCTCGGAATCTCGATCTCCACAAGGATGCAGGCCGATGAGTTCCTCAAGCCCGAGACTCTTCTCATTATGTTTCTCGGTCTCATAGCCTTCGTATTCGACACAGTCGGCGGCGTCATGTTCGCCAAACTCATCAACCTGTTCCTCCCGAAGGACAAGAAGCTCAATCCGATGATCGGCGCGACCGGCATCTCGGCTTTCCCGATGTCCGCCCGCGTGGTTCATAAGATGGGCCTCGAGGAGGATCCTCAGAACTTCCTGCTCATGCAGACCATCGGAGTCAACGTCTCCGGACAGATCGCTTCCGTTATCGCGGCAGGCGTGCTGCTCAATCTTGTTGGATGAGGTGTAAGAATGAATATCAATGTTAAAGATTTCGTAGAGATCAGTCTTCCCATCCTTGCCAAAGGCATGCTGGGAATCTTCTTCGTGATCGGTATCATCCTTCTGTGCACCGTTGCTCTGAACACAGTGTTCAAGGACTGATCCTGACTGAAAACACTATAAAAGAGGAAGCCTTGAAGCTTCCTCTTTTTTTGTTTAGTCTGTGGCACCGGATCTTTCAGGCGTCAGCCTGCGGACCGGTTTCCTCCTGAATGCTGCCAGCTTCTTCCGGCAAGGGTTCTTCCTTGTAGAAATGGATGATATCCGCTTTCTGCAGCTGCACCAGAACGACTGCCGACACAGGCAGCGCAAGCATTCCCACAAGGCCGTCAAGTTTGAGACCGACGAACATGAGGATCAATGTCAGCAGCGGATGGATACCGACCTGTTCACCGACGATCTTGGGCTCGATGATGTTCCTTACTATCGTCATTACGACATATCCTACGGCAAGGATGACCGCCTGCACATAATTGCCCGACACTATATCTATAGCTATCCATGGGATAAGTATGGTGGATATGCCCACTATGGGCATGAAATCGAACAGCGCGATCAGGAACGCCACCGTGAAAGGTCTCGGCACCGATGCCGCAAGCATGAGTACCGCCATCTCCCCCATCGTGATAAGCATTATGAGCGAATACGAGGCAAGATACTTGACCACCGTATTGAGGAAGTTAGTCTTTACATGCTGAATGAAGTACAGCTGTTTCTCGCTGAACTGCCTCTTGATGAATAGGAGCACCCTGTCATAGTCGAAGGCTATGAAGTAAACGGAGATGACCGTCATCAGGAACGTCATCAGGAATGAAGGGAATGATGAAAGCACATTGGTCAGCCACTGCACGATCCTTACAGAGCTGTTCGTCACCAGAGAGCCCAGCGACGTCAGGATCGCTTCCGCGGTGCTTTCCAGTATCGCTCCGACCGTTGGTCCGAGGATATCGATGAAATCCGTCCTCTCATACCACTGCAGGAGTCTCTGAATGTAAGGCTCCACCGATCTTGTGTAGACCCCCGGGACTGCCATGATGACGTCCTTGAGGCTGGTAACGAGCTTGACTCCCAGCAGCACTACCAGGACCAGAAGGAGCACCACTGCGAGCGTGAGCACGATCAGGGCGCTTCCCTTTCTGCTCAGTTTCGTCTTCTCAGACAGCAGGATGATCGGTTTTTTGAATACATAGTTTATGGCGAATGCGAGCACGAAGGGAAGCACATAGTTCATCCCGTACTTTAAGAACAGTATGACTATGGCACAGATTATTCCGTAATATGCCACGTTTACAAGAAAACTGACTTTCTTATCCAATTCGTGTCCTCCTCTATGTGTTCTGCGCGATCTCAAGCATCTCGGAAGCATTTCTCAGCGCAGTGTCGGTGATATTCTCTCCGGAAATGATCCTGGCTATCTCGCGTATCCTCTCTTCATTTTCCAGAGTCCTCACCGATGTATAGGTCCTGCCTGCGGACACGCTCTTCTCTATCAGCAGCTGTGCGTGCGCATACGCCGCTATCTGCGCCGAGTGTGTCACGCATATGATCTGATGGTCCCTGGATGTCTGTCTAAGCTTCGAGCCGATCCTCTGCGATCCGGTACCGCTTACTCCGGTATCTATCTCATCGAATATCAGTGTCGGGATCGCATCCTTGTCAGCCATGACGCTCTTGATGGCAAGCATGATGCGGGCCATCTCTCCTCCGGACGCGATCTTAGCCAGAGGTCTGGGCTCTTCGCCAGCGTTCGCGGAGATGTAGAACTCCACGATATCGATCCCTGTCACTGTCAGTTCCTTTGCCTGCTTCCAGTTGACCACGAACTGCACGTTCGGCATGTTCAGGAACTCAAGTTCACTCTTTATCTGGGCTTCAAACCGCAGGAACGCAGCCTTCCGCTCAGAGGACAGTTCCCTTGCAGCCTTTATGGTCTCCGATTTGAGCTCGTCGAATCTTGCTCTCAGCTGCAGGAGCCTCTCATCTGAAGTCTCTATGCTTTCAAGTTCGTCCTGAGCACTCACAAGATAATCGAGTATCTCAGGTATGGTGTTTCCGTATTTTCTTTTCAGCCGGAAGATAAGGTCAAGTCTTTCCTCGATCCTGTTCAGTTCATTTACGTCAAAATCGAACTGGCTAAGCTGATCGCCTATCTCGGAGGATATCTCGGTCAGTTCGTAGTATACATTTGAGAGCTTGCTGCTGCAGCTGTCCATGTCCTCTGACAGTCCTTGGATATGTTCCAGTGTGGAGACCGCGGAATAGAGCCTTGAGATGGCTCCTTCCGACTCATCGGAGTCGGAACCGTTGAGGACTGAATATGCTTCATTCAGTGCATCAAGGTATTTTTCTGAGTTCTTTATCAGATTCCTTCTTCTCTGCAGTTCCTCCTCTTCGCTCTCCTCAAGTTCCGCACGTGAGATCTCGTCTATCTGATATCTCAGGAGGTCCATCCTCGTCTCTTTGTCGGCGTCATCCACGGACAGCCTGTCTATCTCTCTCTTGACGTCCATCAGTTCCCTGAACTTCACAGTATAGGCTTCCAGCAGTTCCTGGTCCTCAGCGTATCTGTCCAGCACATGGATGTGCATCTCAGGTCTCAGAAGTTCCTGATTATCCATCTGCCCGTGTATGTTCACAAGATCCTGACAGAGATCCCTGACAGTGGAGGCGGTCGCGGGACGTCCGTTTATCCTGCAGCTGCTCTTGCCGTCAGCGGTGATCTCACGCTGCAGCACCAGGTCCCCGTCGCACTCGTAGCCCTGCTCAGCCATTCTGGCTGCAGTGGCCTCAGGTATATCATCGAAGGACGCGTAGATGACCGACTTTGGAGTTCCGGTCCTCACTATCTCCTTCGTGGTCCTGTTTCCCAGGATCGCGTTGATCGAGTCGATAAGGATCGATTTTCCCGCGCCGGTCTCTCCGGTCAGCACATTCAGTCCCTCATAGAAACGCACATTCGCCTTTTCGATGACTGCGACATTTTCAATGTCAAGTTCGCGAAGCATCTCAAATACTATCCCTCAATTATACCGATGATCATGTCAAGGGTCCTTGCCGCAGCATCAACGTCGCGGCACGCCACGAATATCGTGTTGTCGCCGGCGATGGTCCCCACGACCTCGCTGCCGACGATATTGTCCAGAGATTCGCAGGCCGCGTTGCCCATTCCGCTGTGGCACCTGATCACTACCAGGTTCTGCGCCGTATCCGCAGAGATCAAAGACTCGCGCAGTATCATCTTGAATCTTCTGACGCTTGCCTGGGAAGGCCCACTCTCCGGGAACGAGTAATGCGATCTGCCCGAGGTATCCACGGTCTTTATCAGCCCCAGTTCATTGATATCCCTGGACGCCGTGGCCTGTGTCACATCGAAACCCGCTTCCCTGAGCAGAGATATGAGCTCCTCCTGGGTAGATACATTCTTCTCCGTCACTATCTTTTTGATGGCGGACAGTCTTTCCTTTTTCCCCATCTCTCAGCCTCCTGTAGTTCCTGACAGCAGTTCGTATACATCGCGCTTCTCCGAGAGAAGCAGCTTAAGTTTTCTGTCGTATCTCGTGACAGAAGCCGATTCCGCTCTTCCGATAGTTCCTATATCCTGGCCATCGGCTATGATGGCAACTTTCTCGTTTCTGTCGGACATCGTCACTTTGATGCTGGTATCCAGCGGCACCACAAGGCTGTGCTGAGCGGTGATGTGCGCACATATGGGCGTGATGACAGTAGCCGCGACATTCGGGAGGATTACAGGACCTCCCGCGGAAAGCGTATAGGCCGTAGAACCCGTTGCGGTAGACACTATGATGCCGTCACATCTGTAAGTAGCAAGTTTCTTGTCGTCTGTGAAGAGGTTGATCTCCACCGTCTTGCTTATATCTCTCTTGAAGAACACGAAGTCGTTGAGGGCTGTCTGGTCGTATGCCCCTCCGTTCACGGAGACGCACAGCAGATCCCTTTCCGAGAGATAGAGCCTGCTGTAGAAATCCTTTTCCAGCGACTCTATATCGCTCTCGTCAAAAGCGGCCAGAAAGCCTATCCTTCCCGCATTTATGCCGCAGATCGGAATATCCAGCGCGACCGCGTCGGTAGAGGCGTCAAGCAGAGTTCCGTCTCCGCCGACCGCGAACAGCGCGTCGTACTTCCCTTCGTAAGGATCCCTTCCTGTCTCAAATCCGAATCTTTCCAGTTTCTGTTCCAACCTGTCGGCGGCATTCCCGAATCTTTCCACGGGGCCGCTCACGATGCAAAACCTCATCGTCTTACTCCTCTGACAGTTTCTGGTGTGCTTCCTTTACCAGTTCCTCTATATCATATGCGTCCGACTCTGTCCCTGTGCGGACATAAGCCAGGAACTCTATGTTCCCTTTCGGTCCCTTGATGGGAGAATACGTCAGGCCTATTATCCCGAAGCCGTTCTCCTCAAGGAATCCCGTCACATCGCTCAGGACTTCCATATGCACCTGAGCATCCCTGACGACACCGTTCTTTCCGACCTTTCCCCTTCCCGCCTCAAACTGGGGCTTGATCAGGATCACCGCTTCAGCGGCATCCGACAGCAGCGGTATCAGAGCCGGAATGATCAGTTTCACCGAGATGAATGATACATCCATTGAGAAGAAATCAAGACTGTCAGGTATCTGTTCGCGAGTCAGGTATCTGGCGTTCGTCCTCTCCAGCACTGTGACTCTCGGGTCCTGTCTGAGTTTCCAGGCCAGCTGACCGTAGCCCACGTCCACGGAATAAACTCTGTCCGCACCGCACTGCAGCATGCAGTCTGTAAATCCTCCGGTCGACGCGCCTATGTCCGCGCAGGTCTTTCCCGTCAGGGTAAGGCCGTAGTCCTCCATGGCCTTTTCCAGCTTGAGTCCGCCCCTGCTCACATATTTCATCTCCCCGGTCACCCGGATGACGGCGTCCTCTTCATATTCCTCGCCGGCCTTGAGCACCTTCTGCTCACCGACATACACGTTTCCGCTCATTATCAGAGCTTTAGCCTTTTCACGGCTGGGGGCAAGCTGTCTCTCAGCGAGTATCTGATCAATCCTCTTTTTCAAGCAGCATCTCCTTTGCTGAAACAAACAGTGCTTCCGCATCCAGGCCGAACTGCGCGATCTGTTCCACGGGGCTGGCCTGTCTGACCAGGTTTGTATCCACAGCCCTCACCAGAGCCCTTCCGCGGTGACCTCTTTCGGCCAGAGCGCTTATCATCTGTTCCCCGATGCCGCCGGTCTTGATGCCCTCTTCCGCGAAAATGATCTTCGCAAAAGGCATTGCGGCGCTGACGGCTCCCTGCGGCAGAGGCGCGATCACGTTGAGCTTGAGGACAGAAGTATCTATTCCCTGCGCTTTCAGCAGTTCCTGCGCCTTCAGCACATTGGCGAATTCCCTTCCGTAGGTGACGAACAGCAGATCTCCGCGCTCTTCGCCGATCATGTCGAAATCCATTCCGGTGCATCTGTATGATGACAGCGACGGATCCTCTTTTCCTCTCGGATATCTTATCGCTCTGGCTCCTTTTTCCCCAATCAGTTTAGTCAGCCACCATATGAGCTCCCTGTAATTGCTGGGCGACACCACCCTGAACACTCCTATGGACGACAGCATCGCTGCGTCATAAAGGCCCTGATGCGTCTCACCGTCCTCACCGACGAGTCCGGCTCTGTCCACGGCAAGAAGAAGGTCGATGTCATCGAGGGAGACGTCATGGATCAGCTGGTCCATGGCTCTCTGCAGAAAAGTGGAATAGACGGCAAATACAGGTTTCTGTCCGCCCTTTGCAAGGCCGGCAGACATTATCACCGCATGTTGTTCGGCGATGCCTACATCGAAAAATCTGTCAGGATGAAGGTGGGCGAAATACTGAAGTCCCGTGGCATATTTCATGGCTGCCGTCACAGCGCATATCCTGCTGTCCCTCTGAGACAGCTCAGCCAGAGTCCTTCCGAAGGTGTTCGAGAAGCTGTCCGCAAGCGATATGTCCGGATTGCCTCTGTCCACATCGAATTTGCTCACGCCATGGTATGCGGCGGGATTCTCCTCGGCGAGAGGATAACCCTTGCCCTTCTTGGTGATCACATGCACGAACGTCGGTCCGTTTCCTGTGGAGTTCTTCAGATTGCGGAAGAAAAGCTCCAGCTCGGAAAGATCGTGCCCATCTATAGGTCCGACATAGTTGAATCCCAGTTCCTCGAAGAGGGTCCCTCCGAATATCGACCTTCTCAGCGCCGTCTTGGAGTTCCTTATGAAATTGGATACGTGCTGTCCCAGCACAGGGACATGCTCTATGGTATCCCTCACGTTCTTCTTGACCTTGAGATATCCGCTGCTGGTCCTGAGCCTCAGCAGGTAGTTGGAGACAGATCCCACGCTCTTCGAGATCGACATGGAGTTGTCGTTGAGCACGACGATCAGGTCGTCCATACCGGGATCCAGATTGTTCATGGCCTCGAACGCGAGTCCGCCGGTGAACGATCCGTCCCCTATCACAGCTATGGTCTTGCTGTGGTCACCTGACAGCATCTTGGCATGGGCGAGTCCTATCGCCTGTGATATGGATGTGCTCGCATGCCCTTCAACGAAACTGTCATACCTGCTCTCCGACGGTTTCGGGAATCCCGAGATCCCGTCTTTCTGACGCAGCGTCCCGAACATATCGTTTCTGCCGGTCAGCAGCTTGTGCACATAGCACTGATGCCCGACATCGAATATGAACGTATCTTTGGGGCAGTCGAACACCGTGTGCAGAGCTACGGTCAGCTCGACTATGCCGAGATTCGAGGCAAGATGACCCCCGGTCTTTGACACGGTGTCGATCATCACGTCCCTTATCTCGGAACACAGCTCCTTCCTCTGGGAAAGCGACAGCTTCCTCAGATCCTCCGGACTGTTTATGCTTTTAAGAAAATCGCTCATATACCACCTTATTTATTCCTGTGCAACAGGTCATTTGCATACCATTCGAGGAACTCGCTGTCCCCGATCCCGCCGAGAGCTTCGATACATCTGGCAGTTATCTCTTCAGCTCTGCTCATAGCGCCTTCCGCTCCGTATAAGGAACAGTAGGTCAGCTTGCTGTTCGCCTCGTCGCTTCCCGTCTTCTTGCCCAGTTCCTCCAGGCTGGAAGTGACATCAAGGACATCGTCCACTATCTGGAACACGAGTCCTATCCCTTTGCCGTATCTCTCAAGAGCGTCATATATATCTCCGCTGCTGATCCCGGAGCACACAGCGCCCATGAGCAGCGATACTGTTATCAGTTTTCCCGTCTTGTTCTCATTTATCCTGTCGAGCTGTGCGGATATCTCTTTTCCGGCATCCACGCCTTTGAGATCCAGCTCCTGACCAAGGATCATTCCGTTGAATCCTGCGGCTTCGGACAGCAGAGCGGTGCATCTTCTGGAGATCTCCGCATCCTCGATCCTGGAAAGGGTCCTGAAAGCCAGGGTCAGCAGCGCGTCGCCGGCGAGCATCGCAGTGGCTTCACCGTATTTCTTGTGACATGAGAGCTGTCCCCGCCTGTAATCGTCGTCGTCCATACACGGCAGATCGTCATGTATGAGCGAATAGCAGTGGAGCATCTCTATCGCATCTGCCGCAAGCAGCGCGGAACGCCTGTCCCCTCCCAGCATGTCGCATACCGCCAGAGTCAGACACGCCCTCGTCCTCTTTCCTCCGGACAGGAGGCTGTAGCGCATGGCTTCGCTGACGACGCCGTTGTCGAGCTGCGTTTCCTCTCTGAGAGAAGCATTCACCAGCTCAGCGTATCCTGCAAGTTTACCGCCGAACCCCAATCAGTCTTCCTCCTCTTCCACAGAACTGAAGTCTCTGGAGATCCTGGCTATCTTCAGTTCGGCCTCATCCAGCATCTTTCTGCAGGCCGCGGCAAGTTCCGCTGCTTCCTTATACAGCTCCACCGATTCCTCCAGCGACACTTCCCCGGAAGAGAGAATCCTGGATATCTCGTTTATCCTGTTCAGTCCGTCTTCAAAAACCTGTTTTCTGCTCATATCCGATTGACCTCATCCACCGTGCAGTCAAGCGTACCGTCAGACAGCGTCACCTTCAGGCTGTCTCCTCCCGCGACCTGCTGCACGCTCCTTATGTTTTTGCCCTGCGATGTTATGTATGCGTACCCTCTTGTAAGTATCTTCAGCGGGGACAGCGAATCCAGTTCCGCTTCCGCCCTGGCCAGGGCATCTCTCTTTCTCTGCGCCAGCAATGCCACAGCACCGTCTGTCTGAAGCATCCCTCCCGCGACATCTTCCCTGTACGCTGAAAGCCTGTCCGACATCACGATGCCGATCTGAGACACTGTACCGTAAGCATCCCTTACCTTCTGACCGAGATCCGGCACAGCCAGTTCGGCTGCAGCGGACGGAGTCGGCGCTCTGAGGTCCGCGGCAAAATCCAGCAGAGTAAAGTCTGTCTCATGACCTACTGCCGATATGAACGGCACCGGAAGTGCGCACGCCGCCCTCACCAGATTCTCATCATTGAATATCCACAGGTCATCGGCGCTTCCTCCGCCGCGTGCGAACACAACGAGCCGGGAGCCTCTTGTATCCCTGCATATGGCTTTCACCGCGTCAATGATCGCATCCACTGCGAAAACGCCCTGTACATATACCGGGTAAAGAAGGATCTCCACCAGCGGATCCCTTCTTGCGCAGACGTTCTGTATGTCTCTTATCACCGATCCGGTCGCCGATGTAATGACCGATATCCTGTCGGGGAATGCGGGCAGCATCCTTTTCCTGGCCTGCTCGAAAAGACCGTCCGCGGCAAGCCTTGCCTTGGCCTGCTCGAGATCTGTCTGGCGCTTCCCGACTCCCAACTCCATGATGTCGAATGCGTTCAGCTGATAGTCTCCGCCCTTCTCGTAGAGCGTGACCCTGCACGCGATCATGACCTTCATGCCGTCC
>CACYBC010000116.1 GCA_902772615.1 uncultured Ruminococcus sp. | reverse complement strand
TCAGAGAAGATGGATGTGTTCTTTATCGCGCTGTCCCCTATCTTCTCCTTTACCTCATACGCGTGCGGTTCAAGATAACTGCTGTTTGATGAGGAGAGCCCTTCATCCCTGAGCCTTGAAATGAAATATGATGCTACTCTCTCAACTGCGCGTATCTTCTGAGAGATCCCTCTTCCCTCATTGCTTCCGAGGAGTATATATTCCAGAGAAGCCTCCAGCATATTCATACCGGGCAGTTCTCTCATCCTGCGCAGTGCCCATTTATAATAAGGAGCATAACTGTGTTCCAGCAGAAATGCAGCTTTGATGCTTTCTCTTACGAATGTCGACAGTGCAAGAACCGCCGCGCCTCCCTCTCCGTGATTCACACAGCGCTGGAAATTATACTGCCCGCTCTGCGCCATCAACAGAAGAGAGGAAGCCAGTTTTGCTCTCCTTACGTCTTCCGGGTATCCCTTCATGAGCTCTCTTCTGACCGCACTGAATTCACCGCTCTCATCCTCGAACACCCATCCGTTAGTAGCTTCCGCGAGTGCGTACTGAGGTATCGCCATATATATCATGTTGTTCTGCGGGACCCCGGGACAGCCTATCAGGCTCTCATAGAATCCGTCAACGGAGAAGACACCTCTCCGTCTGATCGCCCCGGTGCTGGTCTTCATGTTAACGGAATCGGGATATTCATCCAGTATTATGGAATCATACACATCCTGCAGCACACGTCCGTATCTTGCATAGTCCTCATCACTGAGCCAGATGCAGAATCCCGGCACAAAGTCATGGTCTGCAGAGATCCCGTCATCATAACCGAAACATTCGCTTCCCTGTCCCACAAGGCCTGCGGCTAGCCTTTCATCAGCGTAAGGAAAGAACTCAGCTATGGCGCTTCTGCCTTTAGACAGGAAAAGCATCTTTGCTTTTCTATAGTAATCCATATATCTCCTCTGCCCTGAGCCTGAGCTCCTTGGCATCCCTGAAAAAGCCGAAATGCGAGAATGCATCGACGCATTTCATGGCATTGAAAGCATAATATCCGTCTCTGGGTACATCATCTCTGTCGAAAAGCTTTTTGGCTCTCATCAGATACTCTTCCACCCTGACATCTTCACTGTCCGCATCACCGTATAAGCAAGCCAGGTTGACACATGTAACTGCCTCCTCAAGAGCGCATTCCCTGAGCCTGCTGACGATGGCTAGAGCTCTCTTATAATAATCTTCCGCCGATATGAGATCTCCGCACGCCTCCATACATGCCGCGTAATTATTGTATAGACCGGCAAATCTGTAGTCGCCGGGGTCCAGGTTACCGGAATAGGCTCTTGCCGCGGTATCATACAGTCTGACCGCTTCTTCCGCCTTTCCGAATTCACGCATCGTGGTAGCCGCATTGAGGAAGACAGTCCCCGCTGTGACTGTTCCTTCCATCCCGAGTTCGCTCACTAGTCTGGTGCTCTCATTGACTGTTCTGAGCCCGGCGTCCGCGTTGCCCGTCTTTCTGTAGCATCCGAGCAATTCGTTCAGTATTCCGAGTTTTCCTTCCCGGTCGGCCAGTTTATCAGCTGTCTCAAGTTCTTTCTCGAGCATCCGGGCTGCACCGAGCGGGTCATTCCTGGAATACAGTTCGTCCGCTTCAGCCAGCACCTTTCTGACATCCACTCTTCCCGATGCTGTTCCTGCTGCTCCTTTTGAAACAAACTCAGAGGCATCAAACGGACAGGAAGGATCTATCCCGTTGTATTCTGACATCGCAAGGCCTCCTGCACAGATATAATTACTGAAGCAATACAAAAACCTGTTTGACACATTGATTATTATATCAGAACAAAGTATGATTGTATTAGGAATCATTCCTGATTTGAGGGTCACATGAGCAGACAGATGGAACTAGTCCTGCAGATACTCAGAGACTCCCCGGGTCACATGACAGCGGCCCAGGTTTTTGAGCATGCAAGGAAACAGCTCCCTAACATCTCGCTCGGGACCGTATACAGGGATCTGGGCAGACTGTTTGATGACGGAGAGATCGGAAAACTGTTGCTGCCGGACGGCTCCTCCGTATATGACCGGACATCCGACCTGCACGGGCATCTCATATGTTCGCAATGCGGAAAGATAGAAGACATCGAGGATAATTCCTTAGCGGATCAACTGAGGCGCATTGCCGGCGATACTCTTACAAAAGCAGAGATCATAGCCGAGCATCTGTGCCCCGATTGTCAAAACAGTATCAGCAAGTCATAAAACCATCATTTTAAAAGGAGAGCATTTATGGAACTCAAAGGAAGCAAGACCGAAAAGAACCTCCAGGCTGCTTTTGCCGGGGAGAGCCAGGCCAGGAACAAGTACACATACTTCGCATCCAAGGCGAAGAAGGAAGGCTATGAGCAGATCTCAGCAATATTCACTGAGACAGCCGCTAACGAAAAAGAGCACGCCGAGCTCTGGTTCAAATATCTCGGAGGCATCGGCACCACGGCTGAGAACCTCAAGGCAGCCGCGGCAGGCGAAAATGAGGAATGGACAGACATGTATGTCCGTTTTGCAAATGAAGCAAAAGAAGAAGGTTTCGACGATATCGCCGCCCGCTTCGCCGGCGTCGGAGCAATAGAAAAAGAGCACGAGAAGCGCTACCTCGCTCTTCTGAAGGATCTGGAAGAAGGAAAGGTCTTCAAAAAAGACGGAGTCGTCATCTGGAAATGCCGCAACTGCGGCCACATCCATGTAGGCACCGAAGCTCCTCAGGTATGCCCTGTCTGCGCGCATCCCCAGGCCTATTTCGAAGTAGTCTCTGAAAACTGAAGAACCGGGAGACAGTCATGGAAAAAGTCCTTACACTCCAGAATTTTGAGAGCACCGTAAGCTCTCCGGAACTGACAGTCGTTGATTTCTGGGCCACATGGTGCGGTCCCTGCAAAATGATCGCTCCGATCCTCGAAGAGATCGTCAGGGAAACGGATCTTTCCCTCGGAAAAGTCAACGTCGATGAACAGAGAGAACTTGCGGTCAGGTACGGCATCCAGTTCATTCCGACTCTTGTATTCTTCAAGAACGGAAAAGAGATGAGCCGTGTATCAGGATACAGGGAAAAGAGAGAGCTGCTGGCTCTCATCTCACAATACAGATAAAAGAGGTAGTGATACATGAAATTCTACAGATGCCCGATGTGCGGGAACATCATTGCGTACGCGGAACATCCCGGATGTGACGTTATGTGCTGCGGCAAGCCCATGGAAGAGATAGTTCCCGGAACCACAGACGCTGCACAGGAGAAACACGTTCCTGTCGTTTCAAGAGAAGGTGACGTTGTTACTGTCACTGTCGGTTCAGTTGCTCACCCCATGCTGGAAGAACACTACATAAAGTGGGTCGCTCTTCAGACCTCTTCCGGCAACCAGCGCAAACTTCTTGCTCCGGGCAGTGAACCGGTAGTAAGATTCGCTGTGTTCCCTGAAGATGAAGTCGTGTCATGTGTTGCGTATTGCAACCTCCACGGTCTCTGGGCAGCCGAATAACACCGTTTATCCACAAAAAGAGCGGAGGGCCATATGGCTCTCCGCTTTATTTCGTGCAGTTATCATCTGCGGTTCTTGGGATCACAGATCTTATAAAGCTCCTCTGCCGCTATCCTCGTTTTTGCCACCACCCCGTTCTTCTTGGGGAAACAGTAATACAGACAATCTTTGTTTCCGATGCAGATCATATCTCCGAGTTCATACCAGAAATAATCCGAATACAGGCTGTATGACTCCAGAGGCTTCTGTTCGTAGTCAAGTTTTCCGCCGCATCCGGTGAGTCTGAATCCGTTCACATCATGCACGAGATGTCCGTCACCTACCATGTATATATACTTATGATCCACCATCATTCCGATGCTGACATCGGTGTCAAGAAGATATGTTCCGTCGAGAAGCGAACTTTTCACTTCATCCCTCTCCCAGGCATACCAGTCCGGAATATGCGCAAACTCCGTTTCCCCGTTCACAGCGTGCATCTGTCCGTATTCATCCATGGACCATTCCTTGCCGCAGTGACTGCATCTGAGCACTGTGCCTTCACCTTTTGTCTCGCCTTCAGTTCCGCAGTGCGGGCATTTGTACATGATCCTTTCAAGCCCGTCAGCGCGGAACGGTTCATCTATTGCTACACGGTTGTCCCTTTGCCATGCGAAATTGTCAAAAGAAAATGCTTCGTCAAGTATGGCATCTATCTCTTTACGGTTCATGTCCGAGATCTGGCCGCTGTCCAGCAAACATCTTACCTCTGCAGACACTCTGACCTTCCTTTTCTGAAGGCAGTTGTAGAGAGGATCCCTCGCGAACGCGCCTTCCGTCTTTATCATGACTACCGGGACTCCAAGTCTCTTTACCAGGACTCCCAATCCTCTCGGCAGCGGGGTTGCGGTTCCGTCAAAGGAGTAGCTGGCTTCAGGATACATCAGCACACTGGTCCCAAGTTCGCCGACAGCATACTGCATATCGCGGATCAGAGTGATATCACTTACGAATTTCTGTGTCGGTATGCATCCCAGTTTTCGCATGAGCCAATCCTTGCCGACGAATCCGTCCGAAGTACAGATTATGCAATAAGGACGCGGGTACAGTATTCTGGCAGCTATCTCAAGATCGATAAAGGCAGAGTGATTCATCAAAATGAGCCAGGGTCCGCCGCCGGCCCGCTCCATATCCTTTTCGGTAAATGAAAAATCCGTCTGTCTGAGATCAGGCTCACCAAGGACTCTCATAAGAGTCCTGAACAGGATCCCCGGTTTCTGCGGCAGTCTATGAGGTTCCCTGGGCAATGCCATGACCTCATCGTATGTTGCGTTCCTGACTTTAGTTTTCAACGGTTTCCTCCGTTCTGCCAGAGTTTTACAACTTGCACTCGGAGCCCATTTACTGTAATATCATCTCTGGCAATTATCACATCTCAATTATAATACAGGCGGTCTATCACATGTGGTTCCTAATGTCGCTTTTAGCGCTTCTTTTCTGGAGCGGTTCTGATATCTTCACCAAAGTCGGAGCAAAAGAAGGAGATCTGGATTCTCATCTGAAGATCTCAGTCGTCGTCGGATTCGTGATGGGTATCCATGCTCTCGCCATGATCTTCTCCGGAAAAGCGACCGTGACAGTCTCTGACTTCATCAATTATCTCCCTGCTTCCGCTCTCTACATTCTCTCAATGGTGATAGGCTATCTTGGGCTGCGTTATATCGAGCTGTCCGTGTCATCTCCGATCTGCAACTGTTCAGGTGCATTCTCTGCAGTTCTTTGTCTGATCTTTTTGCATGAAGCCGTCGACGGACTTCAGACCCTGGGCATCATACTTGTCACGGCCGGCGTGTTCCTCCTCGGGGTCGCAGAATCCAGAGAAGACGAAGAGTCAAGGAAAAGGCGTCAGGAGCTCTCCGGACGCACTTACAAAAAAGACATAAGAGCCTTCCTGCTTCCCATCGTTTACTGCCTTCTGGACACGCTCGGCACCTTTGCAGACAGCGCGATACTCGTCAACATGGATGAGGATTCAGCAAATTGCGCCTACGAACTGACCTGGTTCGCCTGCGCAGTAGTCATACTCATCTATCTGGTATGTGTGAGAAAAGCGAGGTTTTCAGTAAGTCAGAGCCTGCCTATGCTCTCCGGGGCTCTTTGTGAGACCGCAGGCCAGGCTGCCTATGTAAAAGCTCTCAACGACAATCCCGTGACTTCAGCTCCCATCATCAGCTCATACTGCGTTCTCTCATGTGTATGGGCCGCGCTGTTCCTCAAGGAGCGTCTCTCCAGAAACCACTATATAGCATTGCTGTTTACCATAGCCGGAATAATCGTGATGGGATTCTGCGAGTGATATCCGCTTTTCAGTTCCCGTCTGCATCTTTTCAAAACAGCCGCTATTAATTGGATGGATACATCGGCATGACGGATCATCAAACCGTCAGAGACTGATGATCCGTGCGGGCTTACAGTATTATAGGAAACAAAAAACGGACTGCTGCATCGGCTGCTTCAGTCCGTTTTTATATAGACTGTTACTTATATCAGCTGTCCCGTCTGTCAGGCATCAGTTCGCTTGCAGTCGCCGCTCCGATTATCATAGCAGCTCCGGTCCAACCTGCAGCATCCATCCTTTCTTTCAGAAAAAACACAGAGCAGAGCACGGACATGACAGGTTCCAGATATCCAAGTACTGCTACTGTATGCACCGGGAGACTGCCCATACCGCTGAAATAGAGTATATATGCGACGCCTGTGTGCGGAATGCCGAGCAGGATGATTATCAGAAGCGAACGCAGATCGGGAAAAAGGTCAGCCGCCCTGTCTTTTATCAGAACGACCGGCAGTATGGTCGGCGCCGAGACAGCCAGCTGAAAGGCGGATTTATCCAGTAATGAGATCTCAGAGATCTTTCTGTTACTTATAACTATGATAACGAACCACACTGCCGCTCCCAATCCCGTCAGCACTTCGGATAAACTGCCTGCGGATCCGTTCGTGACCGCAGAGACAAGCACTATCCCGGTAAAAGCCGCAGCCACGAGCGGAAGTTTCCGGATATCCGTTTTTTCATGCAGTACCACAGGAGCGATCAGCATGGGCATGTCTTTCTCCATACGCGTAATTGTCAACTACTCATGACTAAAGTCACGAGCTTGTACCAGCCCGGTGGTTCTCGGCACTAAGCCTCCCACCTTTGTCTTAACCGATAGACTTTATCCTGTCAGATACTCTCTGACAGACTGGCGGTACATCGTGGGGTGATTGACTGCACCCCGCCTGCAGGAGCATGCTCC
>CACYBC010000115.1 GCA_902772615.1 uncultured Ruminococcus sp. | reverse complement strand
ATTGGATCATCAGAGTGCCGGTGCCGCGGAACGGATACCGGCATTTCCTTTATATGGAGATAGAGACAGGAAGCGGAGAACGTAATACAATGTATTCAGAAAAACATAAGGAGAAAAGGAATAAATGAACATCTTCGATCTGCACTGCGATACGATACTCGGCTGCTACATGGGCAAAAAGGATCTGCGCACCTATGAGGGCCACATAAACCTGGAAAAGCTCAAGGCTGGAGGAAGCCTCGCACAGTGCTTCGCGCTGTGCGTGCCGAACGGGGACTTCGTCAAGAGGATGCTCGGCGAAGACATGGAACCCTGGGACATGTACAGGAAACTTGTGGATTACTACCGCGGCATCCTTGCTGACTCATCCGATGTGATGAGACCTGCATATTCACCGGCAGACATAGAGGAGAACTGCAAAAACGGGTTCATCTCCGCGATCCTCACCATTGAGGACGCCGTCGAGATCGACGGAAAGATCGAGCGCGTGGATCAGGTATACGAAGACGGAGTGCGCATGATCTCCCTGACATGGAACTTCGAGAACACTCTCGCGTATCCCAACAGCAGGGACCACGAGGAGCACACCAAGCGCGGACTCAAGCCCTTCGGGTTCGAGGCGATCTCCCGCATGAACGATCTCGGCATCGTCATCGACGTCTCCCACCTCTCGGAAGGCGGATTCTATGATGTGGCGAGCCACAGCAGGAAGCCTTTCGCCGCGAGCCACAGCTGCGCGAGAGCCCTCAAGGATCATCCGAGGAACCTTACGGACGATCAGCTCAAAACCATAGGGGACACCGGAAGCGTGGTCGGAGTCAACTTCTATGACGCTTTCCTGAATGACAGGGAAGGATACACGACCGTTGACGACGTCGTCAGGCATGTCCTTTACATGGTGGATCACGCGGGTATAGACAGCATCGCCCTCGGTTCCGACTTCGACGGCATCGAGAGCACGCTGGAGTTCAAGGATTTCAGCGGCATGCCGCAGATCCTGCATGAGCTTGAGAAGCACTTCTCAGCGGAGGATATCGAGAAGATCAGCTATAAAAATGCCATGAGAGTGTTCTCCAGCCAGAAGTGAAATAAATATGTGATGTAAAGAAGGGAGATTGTAAATTAAAGTGTGTAAGTTCAAAAACCCAGGAACTTACGCACTTTTCACATATGCTGGAATGTGCGTAGAATAAAAGAAAGGAAAGCAAAAAGAATGGAAACTACGCAAATGTCAGCACGAAAAAAGAAGGATGAAAAGTCCGCAGCGATCGCTCAGGCGATCCTGGATGCGTACAAGCCGACAAACCGGGAAGAGATGCAGGAAGCAATAAAGGACATCTTTGGACCGATGTTTGAGGCGATCCTGCAGGGAGAAATGGACGCACATCTCGGCTATGAATCCAACGACCACGGAGAAAAGGATACCGACAACCGTCGGAACGGGTATATTCACAAGACGGTAAACAGCACCTACGGTCCAATAGAGGTAGACGTACCTCGTGACAGGGACGCGTCATTCGAACCGGAGATCATACCCAAGAGGAGCAAAGATGTCAGCGGCATAGAAGACAAGGTCCTGTCGATGTACGCCAGAGGCATGAGTCAGCGTGACATAGCATCCACGATCGAGGACATCTATGGATTTGAGATCTCTCACGAGAAGATATCTCAGATCACAGACAGGGTGTTGGAGACAGCCAGGGAATGGCAAAACAGACCACTGCAGCGCTTTTACACGTTCATGTTCGTAGATTGCTTGTATGTGACGATCCGTCAGGAACGTGAATCAAAGAACTATGCAGTGTACACGATCCTCGGCTACGACATAAACGGATACAAAGATATCCTTGGCCTGTGGCTGAGCGAATCGGAAAGCAAACACAACTGGATGCAGATCTTTGACGAGCTCAAGGGACGCGGAGTGGAAGATGTCCTGTTCATCTGCATGGATGGAGTCAGCGGTTTGGAAGAAGGCGCAAGATCGATCTTTAAAGACGCTATTGTCCAAAGATGCATAGTCCACCTGATCCGCAATTCACTGAAATATGTCCCCAGCAAGGATTACAAGAAATACACTTCTGATCTCAAAAAAGTCTACGGTGCGATCAATCTTGAGGCTGCCAAATCAGCTTTTGATGCGTTCCGGAACGAATGGGACAAGTATCCCGGAGCCATTGCCGTCTGGCAGAGAAACTGGCAGCATGTTGAGCAGCTCTTTAATTACGGCAGCGCTGTCAGACGTATGATCTACACGACGAATGCTGTAGAAAGCGTCAATTCCAGCTTCCGAAAAGTTACCAAGCAAGGCGCTTTTCCAAACGAGGATGCCCTAATAAAACTCCTTTACCTGCGCGTCACTGAGCTCTACAAGAAATGGAATGATCGCCCCGTTCCAAACTGGGCGATGGTCAGAAATCAGCTGGCAAATAATGAGAACCTTGAAAAGCGAATCCTAAAATATGACCGTTTTTAGCGTCGATACGCAATTCAGCCTCCTGGCCAGGAGGCTGAATTGCAGCAAATCTATTCTCTGAAAAAATAACTTACACACTTAAATTGACACTACCAAAGAAGGTGAAGGTCCTATGACCTTCACCTTCTGTCTTTTTATATTGCCCCTTACCGCACCCTCATCATACGGCTCATATCCGGTAGTAAGATGTACGCAGTTCCGATACGTTTATGCGCTGTCGGAGCTTTTACGATACTTGGGGATTCGAACCCCGTGCCTGCTCTGCCGGCACGACCATGAATTACAGCATGGGCTGCTGCGGCCTGATATGCGCATCCGTATGACTACCTGCTGAGTTTTGTCATTCAGCAAGTTTCGTCTTCCAGTTGGTCTCCTGCAAAAGATTGTCCAGTTCACGGACTTCCTTGGCGGTCTGATCAGCGGCTTTCTGCAGATCGGAGGCCTTGAGCAGTGCCTTGACCCTGATCTCGGTGCCTCTGGCCCGGTTCGTATTCTGTCCCGCGGTGTAGACGAGATCGCGGTAGGCGGAGAGCTTCAGCATCAGTGCGTCCTTCTTAGCGATAAGCGCCGTCAGCGTCATGCCGTTGACCTTTGTTTTGCAGTTGGTGAGGTTGATGGCTGCCATGAGCTCCTCCAGCCTCGCCACGGCGAGGTCAAGTTCCTTAAGCAGTTCCGCAGGGTCCTCTACGGGCTCTTCGCCCTCCTGCACCAGGACGGCGTTGCCGAGCCTTCTCCTCAGTTCGTCTATCTTTCTGTTAAGATCCGCTCTCTCCTGAAGAGCTTCCGCAAGTTTCATCTTATTATCTCCCTTGTATTTGTTGTTCTTATTTGTTACGGCGTATCATTTTCCGTCCGGGAAACTGGTGAATGAACCGAATTCCATGACGGGATACCCGTATCTTTCTTTTGCATCGGCGAAGGCCTTTATCATGAAGGACATGTTCCTGGCGAGGTTGCGCATGGTCTGCAGGCCTTCCTTGTCCTTCTTCACATCCTCGGCCGAGAATCCGTGGACCTGGTTCCAGTATGTGGATGAGGCCACGGGCATGGCGCTTATCGTGAAATACTTGTTGAGCACGTCGAAGCTGGCGGTGTTTCCGCCCCTGCGGCAGGTGACGACAGACGCGCCGACCTTCATGTGCTTGGGAACTCTGCCGGAGGAGTAGAACAGCCTGTCAAGGAACGCGATCATGGTACCGTTCGGGGAACCGTAGTACACTGGGCTTCCTATGACCATTCCGTCCGCATCGCTCAGTTTCTCCGCGACTTCATTGACAAGATCGTCGAACACGCACTTCCCGAGCTCTCCGCATCTGCCGCATGCGATGCAGCCCCTTATGTCCTTATTGCCCACCTGTATGATCTCTGTGTCGATGCCTTCCTTCTCGAAGACGCTCACCATCTCCTGCAGGGCTGTCGCGGTGCAT
>CACYBC010000114.1 GCA_902772615.1 uncultured Ruminococcus sp. | reverse complement strand
GCACTGTTTACCTTGATCCTGATCTGACCAGAGAAGAGATCGTGATAACTCTGGGGGAAGATGAGAGAATCAAAGTCAGCCGCAAAGAAGTGTCAAGGAAAGCTGCGAATACTTTCCTGAAAGGGCTCAGGACAGAAGATCATGTGTTTGAGACCAGAGTGACAAATATGTCCGGAAAGGATATGACGGTCCTGCTTAAGGACCAGGTTCCGGTCTCCAGGGAAAAAGACATCACCGTGGATGTCAGGGAACTGTCCGGGATGACAATGGAGGAAAAGACCGGAGAGGTCACCGGAACAGTCAAAGTCTCTGCCGGGCAGACTGTGACATCATCTCTTGCATACAAGGTATCATGGCCCAAGGACAAAAAGATAACGGAGACCAGAGAGCATACCGGAACCAGATACTGCCCCGCGTGCGGAGCACGCGTTTACGGCAGGTTCTGTCCGGAATGCGGAAGTCTGGTCGATTGAACCGGCAGATCCCAGAAAAAAGAAAACAGCCCGCTGTGAAGCGGGCTGTTATTAGGTTCTGTAAGAATATCAGTCTGAGGCGAGATCCCGTAGAATGGATTCGTGTCTCGGCTTCGCTTCGACAGCCCATTTGGGACCGTTGGCATACATCTCGGCAAGTTCGGCAAGAGCTGCCGGCACATCGATGCCCTGAGGACAGGCATGAGCGCACTGACCGCATCCTATGCAGGCAGAAGGACGTTTTTCCTCTGCAAGGCCGTCGATCCGTACAGATGCAGTAGTGGTGGCAGCATATTTGTAGTCGTTGTAGCATTCAAGAAGATAGGGAATATCCAGTTCCATGGGGCATCCGGCGCAGCAGTAGCGACACTGGGTGCAGGGCACGCCTTTCTTGAGGCTCTCTGCGATCTCGGAAAGCACGTTAAGCTCTTCTTCCGTAAGAGGATCATATTCACGGAACGTGTTCAGATTGTCTTCTACCTGTGACACTTCGTTCATCCCGGAGAGGACCATTTTGATATTGTCCAGTCCCTGAAGGAACCGGAACGCATACGACGCATCGGAAGCGTCGGGGCGGAAGGGCTTCAGTTTAGACGAATTCTCGTCCGAGAGAACGGCCAGCTTGCCTCCTCTGCAGGGCTCCATGACCCAAACGCCGAGACCGTGTTCCGTTATGATCTCATATTTTCTTTTTGCATTCTGCAGGCTCCAGTCAAGATAATTGCACTGTATCTGCACGAATTCAAACATTCCATCGTACTTGTTGAGGAAGTATTCGAGCAGCTCGGGGCCTCCATGGAAAGAGAAACCGAGATGCCTTATCATTCCCTCCTCCTTGAGTCTGAGGATATCGGGTATGATGTGGTATTCTTCGCTCTCATATATCTTGACGGACCACTCGTTGATATTGTGAAGCAGATAGAAGTCAAAATAATCTGTTCTGCACTTGTTCAGAGATACATTGAAAAGCGCGATGTTGTCCACGGGACCCGGAAGAGAATGGCCGGGGAATTTATCAGCGAGATAATAGCTGTCACGCGGGTATTTCTTAAGCGCTTCAGCAACTGCTATCTCGGATTTTCCGCCAAGATACGGATATGCAGTGTCGAAATAGTTGACGCCGTTCTCTATAGCGAGATCGAACATTGAGTTGACTTTTTCCTGGTCTATCTCGCCGGTAGCGGGATCGGTGGCGAAACGCATGCAGCCGAAGCCCAGACGTGACAGTTTGATTCCGTTAAAATCGTTGTAGATCATAGTTGATTCCTCATATTCTGAAAAGGTCACCTGATGATTCAGGATTCTTATTTTTTCTGGCTGAAATATTTTTTCGCCAGTGACGCAACTGTGCCGGATAATCCCAGAACAGCAACAAGGTTGGGAATGGTCATGATCCCGTTTAGAGTATCTGAGATCCTGTAGGCCAGACCGAGAGGGACAGTCGCTCCGTAGATGACTGCCGCTATGAATACAATCTTGTAAATGTTTGAGAACCTGCGGCTGCCTGTCAGGAACTCAAGGCATCTGACTCCGTAGAGAGACCATGTTATCATCGTGGTAAAGGCGAAGAGAAGGAGCGATACTGCTACAGAGAGGCTGCCGAACTTGTCACCGAACACCGTGGCAAAGGCATCGATCGGTAGTACGTTTTTGTCGCCTGTTACATATTCTATGTTGACCCCGCTCATGAGGACTGAGAAACAGGTAAGAGAGCATATCACTATGGTATCAAAGAATACTTCAAACATACCGAACAGCCCCTGCTTGACCGGATCATCGGTGCTGGTGCTCGCATGAGCTATTGGAGCAGAACCCTGGCCTGCTTCATTGGAGAAGAGACCGCGGCCAAGTCCGCTGCTTACGGCGTTCTTGAGCGTGATGCCGACGGTTCCGCCGAGCACTGCCTTTGGAGTGAATGCTCCTTTGAAGATCGCGGCCAGTACGGATGGAAGCGAAGTTATGTGGCTGATGATCACAATGACTGAGCATGCCACATATATGATGCTCATTACAGGTATAAGTGTTTCGGCCGCCTGGGCTATCCGCTTTACGCCGCCGATTATGACAAGCCCGAGAACGACAGCCGCGATGATCCCGATAAAAAGAGAGATAATGCTGCTTTTATCTGAAGCAGCGGGAAAGAATGCGGTGACGGCGGTATTGATCGCAGTGACCATCGAACTGATCTGGCTCAGGCATCCGATTCCGAATGAAGCGACTGTTCCGGCAACCGCGAAGATGACAGCCAGCCATTTCCAGTTCCTTCCGAGACCTTCCGTGATGTAATACATCGGTCCGCCGACATTTTCGCCGGCGTCATTTTTCGTGCGGTATCTGATGGCCAGAGTTACTTCGCTGAACTTGGTGCACATCCCGAAGAGTCCGCTGATCCAAAGCCAGAATACGGCGCCGGGACCTCCGGATATGATGGCTCCGGAGCATCCTACGATGTTTCCGGTGCCGACAGTCGCAGCGAGAGCCGTAGCTAGGGCCTGCAGCGGGTTGACTGATCCTTCCTTTGCCCCGTCATCCCGGTCTTTTCCCAGACATGTCCGCATCATGGTGCCGAATTTCGTGATCTGCGGCATTCCCATTCTGACCGACAGATAGATCCCGGTACCTACCAGAAGTATCATCGTGGGCCATCCCCACACGATACTGTTGAGAAAATCGTTTACGGATTCGATCAGCTGCATTTGGTAAGCCTCTTTTCAGTTGGTTTCTGCTTCTTCAGATGCCTCTCTTTTCTTCAGTGAAGTCATTCCGATGATCGCACCGGCGAGACTGAGAGGGATCATAAGAGAGTACATGCCTTTATATGGATTGAGGTTCATCTTCTCGAACATATGGAAAACTGCGCTGCCGCCGAAGTCGGAGATGAGCATCGCTATGACGGAGACCGTGGATCTAAGGCTGGTCTGAGCAGTGACTTTAAGGCCTTCCGGTGCGTGTTCGAACAGGAATTTTGAAAGTCCGATGATCACAGGCACAAGCATCGCACCGTTCAGCACCATTGTCCACATGAGAACGGTGGCATTGTTTGTCAGTGCGCAGATGGTCCACCGGAAAGTGCCGACCAGAAGTACCATCACCATTGATCTCTCAAGACCTATGCGTTCAAGCCATCTCTTTCCGGGTCCAAGGTGGAACGGGAATTCTGAAAAACCGAGGATGGCGTGCGCTATGCCTATCATAGTGAGGGTTCCGCCAAGCTGCTGCGTGTAGTTGCCGAAATAAGTATTGTTCGTGGTTCCGGCAAGAGAGTAGATAAAGAACATGATCAGGACATTGCGCACCTGCCTGTCTTTAAGGACGCTGTATACGCTCTCCTTGTTCCTGGGTTCATTCGGGGATGCTACCACTCTCATGGTGCGCGGAGATACTGGAAGCATAAGACCTACGATGAAGGTCGCTATATAGCAGATGATCATGATCGGGAATATAGTCTTGATGTCTCCGTTGAGAAGGAAACCGGAAACATACGACATGACGGAATAGCCAAGTGTGCCCATCCACCTCATGGGCTGATAGTCCCACCCGCGGAGTTTCGCCTGTTCCATCGCGATGGTATCATAAACGCTGCCCAGAGGGGTGGCGATTATGCTGTATATGAATCTGAGCAGAACGATCGTGGTAATGTTCCTAACGATCATGAATGCGGAGAAGATCACTATGGTTATGATATATCCGATATCCATTACCAGGTTCTTGGAAGGGGCTCTGTCCGCTATTCTTCCCAGGATCGGCAGCGTGACCAGGGAAATGAGTTGGGTTATGCCGTTTATAACGCCGAGAGTCTTTACCGGCACACCCATCTCGGTAAGATACAGACCCATGAAGCTGCCCTGTATAGCGCCTCCGCAGAACACAATGATGTAGAAGATATAGAATATCCATGGGCTTTTCGGGTTGTCTCTTTCGAATTTTCTCACTTTTGTCACCACATTATCCTTTATTTCTTTCTGAGACTATTTTAACACATAAAAGCGACAGATTGATCGTGAACAGTAAAAAACAGACAGGTCTTCCAAGGCCTGTCTGTTTTGTTGTGAAATAGAATACGGAATAATGTCAGGATGCAGTGTTCTGGCCTCCGGAACTTCCTTTTCTGATCGAAGTGAGACCCATGATGATACCGAGGATATTCAGCGGGATCATGCATGCGTAAAGGCCTTTTATCGGATGCCTGCCGATCACCTCGAACAGATGGTGAAGCCCGCTGCCGACGAAGTCCGCTACGAGAACGGCGATTACCTGTACGGAGTGCCTCAGACTGGTCTGAGCCGTGACCTTAAGATCATCCGGAGCATGATCATACAGGAACTGAGCCATGCCTATGATGACCGGAACGAGCTGGATCCCGTTCAGAGCCATCGTTGCAGTCAGCACCCAGGGATCGTTTGTGAGCGAGCATACGGTCCATCTGAATGTACCGACTGCCAGCACTACGAGCAGGGAGCGTTCGACACCGATCCTCTGCAGCCACCTCTTTCCGGGACCGAGATGGAAGGGCAGTTCCGAAAGACCGAGAACGGCATGCGCTATTCCGATGATGGCATAGTCGCCTCCGAGCTCCTTCGTGTAGTTGCCGAAGTAAGTGTTGTTTACGGAGCTGGACAGGGAGTAGACGAAGAACATAATCATGACGTTTCTGACCTGTCTGTCCTTCAGGATGGAGAACACACGTTTGATATCGGAATCCTCGTTCGGAGAAACAACCACTCTGACTACTCTGGAAGACCTGGGAAGGAAAACAGCAATGATGAATGTTAGCAGGTAACTGCCTATCAGCATCGGAAATATCGCACTGATGTTGCCCTTGAGCCCGAATCCGGAGGCAAATGACATTATGGAGTAGCCGATGGTTCCCGACATCCGGATAGGTCCGAATTCCCACCCGTTCTTTCTGCAGAACTCCATAGTTATTGTCTCATACACACTGGAGATCGGAGTGAAGAACATTGCGTAAAGGATCCGGAACACACATATCATCACAAGATTCTTTGCCTTGCTGAGCAGGAACAGGATCGTTATGGAGACGGCAAGTTCCGTGCAAAGGACCTTGTTCTTTGTAGATGCCCTGTCCGCGATCCTCCCAAGTACAGGAAGCACGAAAAGGGAAAGGATCTGGATTATGCCGTTCAGCAGACCGATCGTCTTGACCGGCAATCCCGACTCGGTCAGATACAGAGTCAGGAAGCTGCCCTGTATGGCAATACCGAAATAGACTACGAAATAGTACAGATAAAAGATAAAGGGACTTTTGGGGTCGTTCTTGTCATACTTGATCACTGCATTCACCTGTTCCTTTTTTTCTTATCTCCATACTACCATGATAAATGTTGAAAGAACAGCATCCGCAGTGAGACATATTCATGCAGCAAAAAAGAGCGGCAGCTCAGCACCGCTCTTCAGGAGATGTATGACCGGCAGCAAGACATCCCGGAATCGGGATCGATAAGTACAGCTGCACGGCGTATCAGACCTGATCCACAACGTCATTCAGTTCCTGAACCTTGGCGTATTCCTCCCTCGTGATATGGCAGTATCCGCCGGGATTCTTTATAAGGTAGTCCTGATGATACTCCTCTGCGTCATAAAAACAAGAGAGAGGGGACAGTTCCACACAGAAGGGGTCATACAGTTTCCGGACGTCGTCGAAATACTGTTTCACGATCTTACCGGATTCCTCGTCGGTATAGTAGACGCCGGTCTGATACTGGCTGCCTATATCGTTTCCCTGTCTGTTTTTCACTGTCGGGTCGACGCAGATGAAGAAAGCCCTGAGAAGCTTGTTCAGACTGATGCGTTCAGGGTCATAGATCACCTTTACAGTCTCTCTGTGACCGGTCGTATCGGTCTTGACCAGTTCATAACTGGGCGAAGCCACGTTGCCGTTTGCATATCCGACGGTGGTCGAAACGACACCGTGCAGTGATTGGAAAGCTTTTTCCGTTCCCCAGAAACAGCCTCCTGCAAAGTAGATCTCTTTCAATTCGGACATTTTTAACAGACGCTCCTCTTTTTTCCTGCAGTATAGCACAATATTGACCTACAATGACAAATTCAGATGAATTGTACGACGGGGAAACGGTATAATACACAGCAGACACAAATGTGTGGCGACTGGCGGTATTCTATATGCCAGTTTATACAATTCAGTAATACTATATTCCGCCCGGGGAGAAGAATGAAAGAGGGAAAGCGTGCTCTGATAAGCAGGAAAGTGACAGAAGAAGGAGCAGAGATCGGATATATATGCCGTGAAGAAGATGACGGGAAAGACAGCGGATGGAGGTTATATTCCGGGGATGAAGGACCGCTGTTCTTCATGGAGCCGGATCACATGGTGACTGCGGATCTTAATGACGTGATGAGGGACCATCCCGAACTGGTGCCGCTCTTGAGCAGTCCTGCCGGGTCAGAATACCGCAGAGACGGTGATGGACGGTTCATTGCACAGAACGGCAGTGAAGAAAAAGCAGAAGAACTTCTGATGAGTGCCTTTGCCGGACCTCCTGAAAGAAAGGGAAGCACACTGCGGCTGCTGGCATTGCTCGCGGCTGCGGCCTTGCTGTATCTCGTCATAAGATCGCTTTGGCAATAGACTGACAAGGATCCCGGACATAAACAAAGGCGCATGCCATGTCGTTGGCATGCGCCTTTAACAGATGTGCTTATAATCTTTCGTTCTTTTCGATATCAAGGAAATATTTGTATGTATCGACTGTCAGTTCACCGCAGGCCGCTTCGTCGCAGGCGATGATCGCACCGTTATGCATCTGAAGCGCTGAACATGTCCACTTCTGCGATACACCGCCTTCTACCGTTGCGGCGAGTGCTTTAGCCTTGTTGTGGCCGTTGATCAGGATGAGGACTTCCCTGGAATCTGTGACGGTTCCCACTCCTACAGAAAGCGCCTGTGAAGGCACCTTCTCAGGATCGTTTCCGAAGAAACGAGAGTTCACTATGCGGGTATCGGTGGTGAGATTCCTTACGCCTGTCCTTGAAGTAAGGGATGTATACGGTTCGTTGAAGGCGATGTGCCCGTCCACGCCGATCCCTCCCATGAAAAGATCGATCCCGCCGTATGATGCTATCTTTTCCTCATATCTTGCGCATTCGCCTTCCGGATCATCAGTCATTCCGTTCAGAATGTTGATGTTCTCGGGCTTCATGTCTACCAGGTGATCGAAGAAATTGTCGTGCATGAAGTACCAGTAGCTCTGATCGTGCTCATGAGGCAGTCCGAGATACTCGTCCATATTAAATGTTACTACATTCGAGAAGGACAGTTCGCCGGCCTGATTCATCCGGGCGAGCTCCTTGTAGACTCCGATCGGCGATGATCCCGTCGGCAGCCCCAGTATGAAGGGCCTGTCTTCCATATGACTGCGGATCTTGTTGGCTATGTAGTCGGCAGCCCATTTGCACATCTTGTCATAGTTGTCCTGTATTACGACTCTCATTCTTGATCCTCCTGAATCGATTGGGTTTTCAACAGATTATATTTTTACACCGCATGAAATGCATTTCAATCCGCAGTTTTAACAAACGTTGGATGAATGATATGTTTCCTTTAGTGCCATTTTCCGTTATTGTGACAGGATGTCTTCTCCGGTGACGGTGATAAGGTCGATGTCTGAGAGGGAACTCATATCCTCTGAGGCTGCGATCCTCGCGGACTGACGCTCGATCGCCCTGTCGCACAGATTCCTTACACCTCTGCCGTTTCCGAAATCCGGGTCATCGGACTCGAGGCGGATCCAGCCGGAGAGGGTCTCCTCATCCACATCAAGAACATAACCGCGTTTCTTCATATTGTATCTGAACATGGCGGTAAGCTCCTCAGGCGTATAGTCCGGGAATTCCAGCCTTTTCGGAAACCTGCTGTTGAGACCGGGGTTGGTGGAGAGGAACTCCTCCATCTCGTCGGTATATCCTGCAAGGATAACAGCCAGATTATCGCGTCTGTTCTCTATCTCGGAGACCAGCGTCGCCACGGCCTCCCTGCCATAGCTGTCCTGTTCATCGCTTACAAGAGAGTATGCTTCATCTATGAACAGTATCCCTCCAAGTGCGCTTTCGACCTTTTCGCGGACCTTGGGAGCGGTCTCTCCCATGTGTTCGCCTATAAGGTCGGCTCTCGTGCATTCAACGAAAGTGTCCGGCTTCTTAAGGAGCCCGATATGATAGTAGATCTCCCCGATTAGTCTGGCCACGGTGGTCTTTCCGGTCCCGGGATTGCCGGTGAACACGAGATTCATGGTATATCCGCTGTCGGCTGTCGCAAGACCGCGTTTTCTGCTCTCGTTCCACACAGTCATCAGATCGGTCATGACTCTGACTTCCTTTTTGACGGAATCGAGGCCTATCAGCTCATCAAGTTTTCTCAGACTGTCCTGCAGCGTCTCCTGATCTATGGAAAGTGTGCCGAAATCCTCCGGCAGGAGAGTCCAGAGATCTTCGTCGTTTACCGATTCCATGTTTGCGGACAGCCTCTCAGCCTGCCTTTCTATGGCTCTGTCAAGGAGCCTTCTTGAACATCGGCCGTTGTCGAATCTGCTGTCGACCTTCTGCTTGGAGAACTCGCGGAGAATGACCTCGCGGGAATCCTCCCGTATATAGTAGTTCTGTTTGTCGGCCATCATGACCATAATGTTCAGCAGATCTTCCATGCTGTAATCAGGAATATTGAGCCTGTAGTCAAATCTTCCTGAAAGGCCCTGATTGGCTTTCTGTATCATGTCATCCATACGCTCGCGGTAACCGGCAAATATGAGACAGTACTCCCCCCGGTGATCTTCCATGTCTTTCAGCATGGCGTCCAGCGCAATGTGGCCGAAGTCCACGGAGGCATCCTCTTCGAACAGCTCATACGCCTCATCCACGAAAAGAGTTCCGCCTCTTGCGCTCTGCAGGATCTTCTTCACGTTTTCTTCTGTCTGACCGACATGAGCTCCGACGAGCCCGGAGCGGTCGGTTTCTATGAATGTGTCGCTTGAAAGTATGCCCGTCTGATACAGCATCTTTCCGATTATCCGGGCAACAGTGCTCTTCCCGGTTCCGGGATTTCCGCAGATGATGAAGTTGACACCTCTTTTGGCGGCCTCGATGCCGAGGCGTTCTCTTCTGAGGGCGTCGACCTTGAATCTCTTGAATATCCCGTCAAGAGTCTTTTTGACATCATGCATTCCGACTACATCGCGGAACAGTTCCTGGATCTCCGGCGAGTAGCTGTCATTGAGCGGATCGACCGCAACTTTGAGGAATCCTTCCTTAGGCGCTTCAAATGCCGGCCTTGCGGGAACCTCTTCTGCGGGGACCGGTTCTGAGAGGTGTTCGGTGACCGGATCGGCAGGTTTCGTTTCTTCCGAGCTGCCGTCCGTGTTGACCATCACGGGCTGCGGTTCATTTCCCATTGATATGACTCGTATCAGAAGATCATGATTGTACTCGGCATTTACCACTCTTCCGTCCTTGAAACGGACTTTATAAATGCCGGTCCTGGAAAAACCGTTCCATTCTCCTTCGTACCTGGTGCCCCGGGCATCAGTCATCACGCCTCTGCCTTTCGGGCTCCATCCGCCCTGGTCAGTTATATCTCCCTCAAATTCCACTCCGTCAGGACACCTGATGATGCCGCTTCCGCCGTCAAATCTGTTGTCGACCCAGTTTGCGATGATCTTGTATCCGTTGGACAGCTGAACGGTCTGCATTCCGTTCATGCGGTCATTCATATAGTTGCCGGTAATAGACGTGACACCATCAGGAAAGGTAAGTGTGCCGAAAATACGTCTGTCCGCTTCCCAGGTCCCTGAGAACAGATATCCGTTTTCATAATGCATTGCACCATAACCCTGACGGACGGTATCGTTGAGCTGACCTTCGTAGAAAGCGTTATCGTTATATCGAAGCAGCCCTGTACCGCTCAGAGATCCGTTCTTCCAAAAGCCCTCCAGCGACCTGCCGTTCTCCCAGCGCCTGATACCCCTGCCGTCAGGTCTGCCGTCTGCGCTGAGTTCCCCTTCATAAGAGGAACCATCGCTGAATCTATAGTTGTTGTCCACTGTCTAACCCCCGGGTGAATGAATTCTTTCGGTTTTTCTTAAGATAGCATACGTCAGTTCCGGAAACAACTTCATACGGCATCATGTTTCCGGAAGCAAAGGACAGCGGTTATAATATGATAAAGAAAGGAATGGAGACGACGATGGAGAGCAACCGATTTGAAGAGATATGGAATAGCGGCAGGGAAAGAATATTCCCCGACTGGAACAGCGATATAAGAGAGCTGATAAGCGAAAGCAGATCAAACAGGGACCTCAGGGTCGAAGTGATAATGGACCGCATGGACGGCAGGGAGTTTTTTTCTCTCTTTGATTACGAGGGAGGCAACATAGCGGAGTATCTTGGCGGATCGGGGTCTGTGGCGGTCATGAGTCCGCGCAGTCTTATAAGACGTTACAGATCACAGATGAAACGGTCGCAGCCGATATTCCGTTTCTACAGGATAGCTGCAAACGTGTCAGATGTCCTGAGAATGAAGCATCCGGACATTGCAGCGGCACCGGACACAGTATTTGATGAATCAGAAGAAAAGTGCATCGCGGATCCGGGAAAGAAAAGGATACTGTTCAAAAAAGATGCTGTCGAATCAGCGGATACATATTTCAGTCTCTTTGTCATGCTGAGAAGACTGTGGCAGACAAACAGAATGTCAGCCAAAAAGGGAAGTCAGGCAGGTCCGGATCTTAAGACCGATGCTCTTGCATTTGCGGTGTTGATGATGGACGTGCTCTTCCAGATAGAGTATCCAACGGATAAGCTTGCCGGCGATGAGCTGAGCAGGGAGAAGATCCGCAGGAGGACGATAGAACTTGCAGAGGAGCTGTACGGCTGAGAGTCTCCAGACCCGAAGAGTTTACGGATATCGCAGTGAAACGATATAAGCAGGGCAGTGCACAGGCACTGCCCCTTATTGT
>CACYBC010000113.1 GCA_902772615.1 uncultured Ruminococcus sp. | reverse complement strand
GTTTTTTTGCGTCTTTTCACGGAACCGGGTATCAAAAGACAAAACAATACTTAACACCTACTTAAGGAGTACAAGAATAATGAATATAAAACTGATACCTGTCAGCGACGAGAACAGGGAAGCCATTCTGGCGCTCTCGGTCCGTGAGGATCAGCCCTTCGTCGCGTCCAATGACGTTTCACTCAGACAGGCAGACGAGGCCAATGATGAAGCTCCGGGAGTAGCGCGCCCCTTCGGCATCTATGCCGATGACAGACTGGTAGGATTCTGCATGTTCGCCTTCGATCCGGATGATGACGATGCGGAAGACCGCTATTATCTGTGGAGATTCATGATAGACAAAGACGAGCAGGGCAAAGGATACGGCCAGGCAGCGCTTGAGGAGATAATCAGGTATTTCAGAGACAACGGCGCGGACAGGCTCTATCTGTCCACCGAGCCCGGGAATGAACTGGGCCTTCACGTTTATCACAAGGCAGGGTTCCGGGAGACCGGCGTCATCGGCGACGGAGAAGCCGTTCTGATGCGCATGCTCAAAGGCCCCCGCAAGATAGTCAGAGGCCTTTACGGCATCGATGTGGACAGCGAGATGCGCATCCGCGGAAAGCGCGGATACGGTATCAGTATCGCTGTGTCCGACTCCGACGGAGACATCGTCACATACTGTTCCGGCACCGGACGCACAGGTCAGGACTTCCCGGTCAATCCGGATATGCTGTTCCAGGCGGGAAGCGTCAGCAAGCCCATGTTCGCCCTGACACTTCTCAGATATGCCGACAAGGGCATCATAGATATGGACGCGGACATCTCCGGCGTCATCCCGGAATACGCAAAGAGCCCCATGACCTTCTCAGCACTGCTGAGCCACACCGCGGGATACAACCTGCACGGCTTCCCGGGATACCGCGCGGATCACGGGCCCATGTCGATCGAGGACGTGCTGGACGGAAAAGGAATCACCCCCAGGCTCCGCAGGATAAAGCCCTACGGAAAACAGTTCAGCTATTCCGGCGGCGGGATCGAGCTGGCGGAACTGGCCTTCACGAGGATCACGGGCACTACGCTGCGGGACGCATTCCAGAAGGAGGTAGCTGAGCCTCTTGAACTCACCAGGACGGGCTTTTTCCAACCGCTGGATGAGGAACTGGTCTCCAACGCCGCCTTCGGGGGAAGGCTCGCGCAGAGAGAAGACCCCGCTCACGGTTATCACTACTATCCCGAGCACGCGGCCGCCGGACTCTGGACGACTCCCACGGAGCTGGTAAAGATAGGTGTCGCTCTCTCCCGCAGCTACAGGGATGGCGGATTCCTCAAAAAGGAGACCGCACAGCGTATGCTGACTCCGGTCATGGACAATTACGGACTATGTGTATACAGCTTCAGAGGCGATGTCGGAGAACATGACGGCTGGAATGAGGGATTCGTGACGGAGTGGATGTTCTCGCTCAGATCTGATATCTGCGTGGCCAGCATGTACAACCGCGCCACCGATGAGATGGACTGGAAGCAGACCTATCTCGCCCTTAAGCTTTTCCAGGATATGGAAGAGGATCTGTTCGACGACGCGGACACGGATGAATGGAGAGCCTTCTGCGGCAGATACGAGCAGCTCAACGATGACTTCCGTCTGGAGGAGGTCTTCATGGAGGACGGCAAACTGTATGCCAGGATAAACGGGGAAGACGGCGAATTCACAAGCCAGCTATATCCCATCGGCGACAACACCTTCGGCAGGAAAGGCGGATTCGCAAAGATCGAGTTCGGAAAAGACTGTCTCACTGTAGACGGCATCACCTGCAGAAAGATCAAATAAGATAAGGAAAAGCAGCTGAAAATGCTGCAGGACATGATAATGGATAAACACGAAAATATACTGGACCTTGCCCGCAGGGCCCATGAAAAAGACAGCTTCAACGGCGCATGGCTCTACGCCGAGAACGGCGGGATAGTCTCCAAAGGCGCCGTCGGCTTCCGCGACCCGGAAGACAAGGAGCCCCTCACGGAGGATTCCGTATTCCAGCTCGCTTCTGTAACGAAGCAGTTCACGGCCGCTGCCGTGATGCTGGCGGTCAGAAAAGGACTTCTCAGCCTTGACGACGAGATCGTGAAGTATTTCCCGCAGATACCGTATCCCGGCGCGACGGTGAGACATCTTCTCACCCACACCAGCGGCATCCCCGATTACTTCGACGACATAGACTGGTTCATCGACAAATGGAAGAGAGAGGACAAAGTGCCGTGCAACGACGAGATCCTGAACTTCCTCTGCGAGACCAAGGCTGAGCGCTACGGCGCTCCCGGGGATCAGTACGAATACTCCAACACCGGCTACAACCTTCTGGCGCTGCTGGTGGAGCGTCTCTCTGGCGTGCCTTTCGAGAAGTTCCTTCAGGAGAACATATTCGATCCGGCCGGAATGACGCACACACGCTGCTGTCACATACGCCGCGACGGTGTGCCCTTCGAGAACTACGCGCAGGCGACGGTCATAGAAGATGACAGGTATGTCGCGGACGTTGATTCAGAAAAAGACCGCGTCGTCACCGCGTTCGACGGGCTCAACGGGGACGATTACGTCTATACCACGCTCGACGATATGTTCAGGTGGGACAGGGTACTGCGCGAGGGCAGCGTCATCACTGAGGAAGAGCAGCAGCTCATGTATGCGCCCGTGGTGCTCAACAGCGGAGAGGTCTACCGCGATGAGGATGAGGATGACGGAGAAGGATACGGCTTCGGCTGGGGTGTCTCTCACAGAGACGGTCTCGGTCTCGTTGTCAGCCACTCCGGCGGCATGCCCGGCGTATTCACCTGGTTCGAGCGCTTCGTCGACGCGGACAAAGTGATCATCACGCTTTTCAACCGCGATCCCATGGACTACAGGGCGGAAGAAACCGCCTGGGAAGGAATAAGGGATATCGCGTACGGAAGGAAGCCCGGACCCGTGGTGTCGATCGAGGATATCGCGGTAAAGGATCCCGACAGATCTGCCTGGGAGAGTTTCTGCGGAAAGTACGAACATCCGGAAGACGACGACTTCATCATCGACGAGATCTGCCTGAAGGACGGAGATCTGTACGCGGAGGCCATCGACGACGACGGAGTAGAGTTCGAGTTCCGTCTCTATCCAATAGGCGGGAACGAATTCGGCCGCAAGCGCGGAATGGTAAAGATCACCTTCGCTGACGGCAGCATCAGCTACGCCGGCGCCACCTGCAGAAAGATCTGAAGAATACCGGTATCATCAAAGGTCCGCCATAGTGCGGACCTTTTTTTTCAACATTTCACTCTTTATATGTATACTGGACAGAATAAAAATGAGATAATCATACTGAGATAATTTGGACTAATATATAGACCTTTCATGGAAGTGCAAAATGAGTTTCATCGAATTTGAGAACGTAAACAAGATATACAGGATGGGCGAGGTTGAGATCAAGGCACTCAGCGACGTCTCATTCTCCATAGATAAAGGTGAGTTCGTGGTCGTCCTCGGCTCCAGCGGAGCGGGAAAGACCACCATACTAAACATCCTCGGAGGCATGGATACCGCCACCTCCGGCAGGATCACGGTGGGAGACAGGGAGATCTCCGGCCTTAAGGAGAAGGACCTGTGCGAATACCGGCGCAGCGACGTGGGATTCGTGTTCCAGTTCTACAATCTGGTCCAGAACCTGACGGCAAAGGAGAATGTTGAGCTGGCCGTGCAGCTGTGCTCCGATCCGATGGACCCGGTGTTCGTGCTCAAGATGGTGGGACTCGAGGAGCGCATGAACAACTTCCCGTCGCAGTTGTCGGGAGGCGAGCAGCAGAGAGTCGCCATCGCGAGAGCCGTCGCCAAGAACCCCAAGCTGCTGCTGTGCGACGAGCCCACCGGAGCGCTGGACTACGTCACAGGAAAGCAGGTCCTGAGAGTGCTGCAGGACATGTGCGACAAGCAGAACATGACGGTGGTCATGATCACCCACAACAGCGCCCTGGCCGAGATGGGCCGGAAGATAATCAGAGTAAAGAGCGGTCACATTGAATCTGTGGAGATCAATGGATCGCCAAAGAGCATAGAGGATATCGAGTACTGATGTTCAACAAAGACACTGTCAGGCTGATAGGGAAGTCCTTCAAGCGGTTCTTCTCCCTTCTCATGATAGTCCTCATAGGCTCCTCATTCATGATGGGCCTGCTGAGCACCAGGGAGATAATGGAGAAGAGCGTCGACAGATACAACGACAGCTATTCCCTTCAGGACATACAGCTCTACTCCTCCTACGGATTCGACGGGGGAGACCTGAGCGCCATACGCAAGCAGGAGTGGGTGGACCATGTTTTTGCCAGCCGCATGCGTGACGTATTGTCCATTAACTCCGACGGGGACGTCGCCGTGACCCGCATAGAGGAGACGGACAGGGCCGTCAATAAATTCGAGCTGGTGGAGGGCAGGATGCCCCAGAACAGTTCGGAGGTCCTGATACTCAACAACACCCTGCAGCTGGGGAATTACAAGATCGGCGACGAACTGGAGCTGTACCTTGAGGACGATGACGTGCTGGAGATCGTCAGGTGCGACAAAGTCACCATCGTCGGCATAGTCAGATCCCCTGCGTACATGTGCAAGACTCTCGGCACCAGCACCCTCAAGAACCTTGAGCTGGACATCATCCTCTATACGGTGCCCGCGGCCTTCAACAGCGAATACTATTCCACCGTCTACCTCACGGTAAAAGGCGCCGTAGGTCTGGACGGATACGGAAAGGAATACAAGGACCTGATATCATCCGCCATGAGCGACGCCGAGGTCTTCTCCAAGAAGCAGTCACAGGTCCTCAAGACGAAACTGGTGGACAGATACACCGCGGCCATCGAATCCAACGAGGCGGAGCTTGAGAGCAAAAAGATGGAGGGACAGCTCAAGCTGGACGATGCCCAGCAGAAGCTGGAGGACGCCAACATTCAGATCCTCGCAAGCCAGGCCCAGCTGGATTCCCTGACCATGGTCCTCAGACAGGGCCAGGACCGCCTTGCGGCCCTCAGGAGCCAGTTCTCCGGGCGCTACTCCAACGTTGAGGAAGAAGTAAAGAAGATCGAGGACAGCTACGGCAGGTCCTTTGACGCAGTCTATTCCGAAGTGATGTCGGACTACGGCACCTACACGGCGCTCAAGTCCATGTCGGACCAGTCCGGAGCAGATGAGATAAACGCGCAGATCGCCTCCATAGAGAGCGACACAGCCTCCAGGAGGGGCAGGCTGGACAATGAGCTCTATCCCAGGAGAGCCGAGCTGCAGGGCATACTCTCCTCAGCGGAATCATCGGAGGCCGAGAAGGCTGCCGCCGCTACGGAGCTCACCTTCATAGAACAGCAGATCTCTGAGGAGGAAGACGCTGTCGCTCTCAACGAGAGGCTGGCAGCGAGCCTCAGGGAGATAAGCGAAGCAGGGAAGAACGGCTCTGCGAAGTCCAGGATGGACGCGATAGACGCGAAGTACGGCGGTTCCGTCGAGAAGACCTACCGCGACATGACGGCTCTCTCCCGCGACCGCGTGGCATGGGAGACGATAAAGAGCGAGATAGACATAGCTCAGCAGGCTGTAGACAGGGTCAGCGGGGAGATCTCTTCTCTGCGCGGGCAGATAAACAGAGGCAAGGCGCAGTACGAAGCCGGCATGCGGGAATACCAGAAGAACCTCCTGGAGTTCAACGAGCAGATCGAGAAAGCTGAAAATGAGATCAAAAAGGCCTATCAGGACCTCAATGAGCTTCCCGACGCCACCTGGACGGTCCTGGACAGGAACAAGCACTACACCTCATACATGTATTCGGCCAGCTCCAAGCAGATGGGAGCCATAGGCATATCCCTTCCCCTCATGTTCTTCCTGGTGGCGGGACTCGTGTGCCTCACCACCATGACCAGACTGGTGGACGAGCAGAGGGGACAGATAGGCATATTCCGCGCCATGGGCTTCTCCAAGGCTGCCGTGATAGGCAAGTACGTGATCTACGCTCTTCTTGCCAGCGGCATAGGCTGCTTCATCGGCGTGTGGGCGGGCATGGCGGTATTCCCGACGGTCATCTACAGGACCTGGAGACTGCTCTACGACCTTCCCGGCATGGCCATCAGGTTCCCGCTCATAAACGCGGCGCTGGTGTTCGGCGCGTTCTCGGTGCTCATGACCGCCGTAACGGCGAGGGTCACCTCGAGGACTCTTAAGGAGATGCCCAGCCAGCTGATGCGTCCCAAGGCCCCCAGAGTCGCCAGGAAGGTGTTCCTGGAATACATACCGTTCCTGTGGAAGAGACTCTCCTTCACGGGCAAGATAACCGCAAGGAACATAATCAGATACAAGGCCAGGTTCTTCATGACCGTGATAGGTGTCGCCGGATGCGCGGGACTGCTGGTGCTGGGATGGGGCATCAAGGACTCCATCAAGGACGTGGTCAACATCCAGTACGGCGAGATCATGAGATACCAGTACGTGGTGGGCCTTGAGAACGACCATGATCTGGACGGCATCATAGGATCCCTTGAGTCGGATCTCGGCAACGAGGAAGTCGTTCCCTTCATGAGATATTCCACCAAGATGTATCTCGAGAACGGAGACGACGTCCTGGAGGCGCAGGTCGTGGACGCAAGGCAGTTCACCGACATCTACGCGCTCAGGTCCAAGGATCTCTCCAGATACCTGCGGCTCGGCAATTCCGGAGCCATAGTTTCGGAAAAATTCGCCTCAAACAATAGGATTAGGGAAGGCGACTATGTTACCATAGAATCCAGGAACGGCATCAAGGCCGAGATCAGGGTGGAAGCCATCTGCGAAATGTACTTCCAGCACTACATCTACATATCCCGGGATCTGTACGAAGCCCTCTTCGATGAGCCCGTGCACTTCAACACCGTCGCCGTCAGGTCTTCCTCCGGCGCAGAGAGCATTGAGCAGGAACTGCAGGGACACGAGGGCTGGGAGAGCGTAGTGGACTTTACTCCCGTAATCGGGCAGTTCAACAAAATGATAAAGGCCCTGGACCTCATTATAGTGGTCATAATAGCGACCTCTGCGGCACTGGCATTCGTGGTGCTGGTAAACCTGACTCAGGTCAACCTCAGCGAGAGGATAAGGGAGATCGCTACTCTCAAGGTGCTTGGGTTCAGGCAGTCGGAGGTGGAGGCGTATCTCTTCAAGGAGATATTCATGCTGACCTTCATAGGAGCCCTTCTCGGCATACCCACCGGTAAACTGATGCACAGCTTCATCATGAACGTCATCAACATGGACATGGTGAAGTTCGGCATGATCATAAAGCCCCACAGCTACATCTACGCGTTCGTGATAACGCTGGTGTTCTCCTTCATCGTCCTTCTTTTCACCAGGAAGTCGATCAGGGACATAGAGATGGTGGAATCACTCAAATCAGTCGAATGACAAATCCAAAAAGGAGCGGATACTTCATATGGGCGAGATAACTTTCGCGTCTATCCTGAACATGATGGGGAAGGATCCCATGCTTCTGGTGTCGGTGGCGCTGACGCTGGGAGTCATATTCGTCAACGGATGGACCGACGCACCAAACGCCATCGCGACAGCGGTGTCGACGAGGAGCATCAACGTCAACAGGGCGATAGCCATGGCTGCCGTGTGCAACTTCGTCGGCGTGCTGGTGATGACGTCCTTCAACTCCAGCGTCGCCTTCACCATAAAGAACATGGTGAACTTCGGAGACGACAGCAGATCGGCGCTCATTGCGCTGGCCGCGTCCCTTGCCGCCATAGTCATATGGGCGGTGGGAGCGTGGTATTTCGGCATACCCACCAGCGAGAGCCACTCTCTTATCGCGGGACTCACCGGAGCGGCAATAGCTCTCGGAGGCATCTCGGGAGTCAACCTCGGCGAGTGGATGAAGGTCATATACGGCCTCATCCTTTCAACGGTGCTGGGCTTCGGCGCCGGTTTCGGCATCTGCAGGCTCATCACGCTGCTGTTCTTCAACGCAAACAGACGCGGCGCCAACCGCTTCTTTGACACAGCCCAGGTGTTCGGAGCCGCGGCCATGGCATTCATGCACGGAGCACAGGACGGACAGAAGTTCCTGGGCGTGCTGCTGCTGGCCTTCAACCTGGCGGTAGGCAACACCGGCGGCGGAGCCACCGCGATCCCGGTGTGGATGATGATGCTCTGTTCCGTGGTCATGGGACTGGGCACCGCAGTCGGAGGAAAGAAGATAATCAAGTCCGTGGGAATGGACATGGTAAAGCTTGAGAAGTATCAGGGCTTCGCGTCGGACATAGCAGCCGCGCTGTCACTGTTCCTTTCCACGGTCCTGGGCATACCCGTCAGCACCACCCACATGAAGACGGCTTCCATCATGGGAGCCGGGGCCGAGAGAAGGCTCTCGGCGATCAAACTCAGTGTCGTCACCGACATGATGATGACCTGGATCTGCACCTTCCCGGGCTGCGGTCTGCTGGGTTTCCTTTTCGCAAAGCTGTTTCTGAGAATATTCTGAACTGATCAGGAGGAAGATAAAGTGAACAAGAGAGCAGAAAAAGACATGTTCTATTTCCGCAATATGGCTGAGAGCCTGGACGTAGCTGAGGAGGCAATAAAGGAGCTGCTCGACGCGCTCTACAACTTTGAGCCCGACACGCTCCCCGACAGGCTCAAGCAGATGCACAAGGTGGAGAACACCGGCGACCAGAAGAAGCATGAGCTCATGGCAGTCGTCAGCAACGCCTTCATCACGCCCATAGAGCGCGAAGACATCATCGCCATAAGCAACATCCTCGACGACATCATCGACGGCGTTGAAGACATCCTCATCCAGATCTACGTCACCAACGTCAGGGAGCTGCGCTACGACATTGTCCCCGGCTGCGAGAACGCCCAGAAGTGCATACTCGCGCTCAAGGACCTGATAAACGAGTTCCCGAACTTCAAGAAGTCCTCCACCATCAACGACCTGATCATCAAGGTCAATGACTTTGAGGAGCAGGGCGACAGGAGATTCATGGACAGCATGGTACGCCTCTACAGGGAGGACAGCCTTGATCCCGTCGTCAGATGGAAGTCCGTATACCAGTGCATAGAGGACGTCATGGACAAATGCGAAGACGCCGCGGACACCGTCCAGACCGTCATCATGAAGAATATGTGATCCCTATTTTGACACAGACGTTCAAAAGGAGGACGCTCCCGTGAAAGAACAGAGATTCCTTAACATCAACAATGTCAGGATCAGCGATCCCTTCTGGTCAAAGCTCCAGGATCTGGTGGTGAACACGGTCATACCTTATCAGTACGAGATCATGGACGACAAGGTGGAGGGAGCTGAGAAAAGCCACGCCCTGGAGAACTTCCGCATCGCCGCCGGTGAATCGGAGGGCGAGTTCTACGGAATGGTGTTCCAGGACAGCGACGTGGCAAAGTGGCTGGAAGCCGTCGCGTACTCTCTGGCCATAAAGCCGGATCCGGAGCTTCAGGCTAAGGCCGAGAAGGTCATAGAGACCATCGGCAAGGCCCAGCAGCCTGACGGCTACATCGACACCTACTTCATCGTCAAGGACCCCGACCACAAGTGGACGGACCTGCACGAGGCCCATGAGCTCTACTGTTTCGGTCACATGATCGAGGCCGCGGTGGCCTGGAAGGAGTCCCTCGGAAAGGACGAGCTGCTCAACATCATGAAGAAGGCCGCCGACCTGGTATGCGACCGCTTCGGCAAGGACAAGGTCCGCGGATATCCGGGACATCAGGAGATGGAGCTGGCTCTCATAAGGCTCTACAGGGCGACCGGAGACAGGAAATATCTGGACACGGCGCTGTATTTCCTGGACGAGAGAGGCACGAAGCCCGATCTCTTCGTCGAGGAGTCCAAGACCTGTCCCATAAAGATATTCCAGATGGATCCCTACGATCTCAAGTATGCCCAGACCCACAAGCCCGTAAGAGAACAGGACAAGGCAGTGGGACACGCGGTGCGCGCGGGCTACATGTACACCGCCATGGCGGACATGGCCTCCGAGACTGACGACGAAGGCCTGCTCAGCGCCTGCAGGACGCTCTGGAACAACATCGTCACCAGGCAGATGTACATCACCGGAGGCGTAGGCGCCACTGTACACGGCGAGTCATATTCCGTGGACTACGAGCTTCCCAACGACATCATCTACGCCGAGACCTGCGCCAGCGTCGCCATGGCGTTCTTCGCCAGAAGGATGCTGGAGCTTGAGGTAAAGGGCGAGTACACCGATATCCTTGAAAAGGAACTGTACAACGGTATAATCAGCGGCATGCAGAGCGACGGAAAAAGATTCTTCTATTCCAACCCGCTGGAAGTGGTGCCCGGTGTATCGGGAGTGCTTCCCGAGTACAAGCACATAGACGCGGAGAGACCCGGCTGGTACAGATGCGCCTGCTGTCCTCCCAACGTGGCGAGGCTGCTCACGTCCCTCGGCGAGTACATCTACGGCGAATCGGAAGACACCGTATACGCGCATCTGTTCGTCTCCGGAAAGGCGGATTTCAGCGCCGCAGGAGGCGTTTCCCTCAAGTGCGAGACAGGTTACCCCTGGGACGGAAACGTGCGCTACACAATGGATCTCAGGTCCAGGAAGGATTTCCGCTTCGCCGTTCACATCCCCGGCTGGTGCTGGGACTACACCATCAAGATAAACGGCAAGGAGGAAGAGGATTACGACATCATAGACGGCTACGCGTATCTCGACAGGACCTGGGCTAATGGCGACACCGTTGAGATCATCATGGAGATGGAGCCCGTCAGGATGTACGCCAATCCCAAGGTGAGGGCAGACGCCGGATGCGTCGCTCTCATGAGAGGTCCCGTGGTCTACTGCTTTGAGGAGACCGACAACGGGGAAGACCTGCAGGCTCTGAGGATCCCGAGAAGCTCTTCCGTGAGGCTTCGCAGACAGAAGCTCGCCGGGCTCGGTGATTTCCCTGTGCTGCTCGTAAAGGGCATCAGGCTCATAGACTCTGAGGAGCTGTACGCCGACGAACCCTTCGATGAGACTGAGGCCGACATCAAGGCCGTGCCTTACTACATCTGGGGCAACAGAGGCAAGGGAGCCATGAGAGTGTGGCTGCCCGAGATAAGATAAAATGATAAATGAACCGGCAGGCCGAATGGTCTGCCGGTAGTTCGGAGAGAAGAAATGAAGCTGGTCATCTCGGATATAAGAAAAACGTTCGATTCAAACGAAGTCCTCAAGGGAGCGACATATACCTTCGAGCAGGGAAGGATCTACGGTCTGCTGGGCCGCAACGGAGCCGGCAAGACCACTCTGTTCAACTGCCTCAACGAGGACCTCAAGATCGACTCCGGCGGTTTCTGGCTGGAGGATGAGGCGGGCGCCAGGAGAGCCATGACCTCTGACGACATAGGATACGTCCTGTCCACTCCCGTAGTGCCGGAGTTCCTTACCGCAAGGGAGTTCCTCAGGTTCTTCCTGGACATAAACAAGGGGAAGATCGCATATCCCCAGGCTCCCGACGTGTACCTGGACTACATGCAGATAGAGCCGGACAGCAGGGACAGGCTCCTCAAGGACTACTCCCACGGCATGAAGAACAAGATGCAGCTGCTCATACAGTACATAGCCAATCCTCCCGTGATGCTGCTGGACGAGCCCCTGACGTCGCTGGACGTGGTGGCCTCCGAGGAGATGAAGGATCTCTTCCGCAGAAGGAAGGCCGAGCACATAACCATACTCTCCACCCACATAATGGAGCTGGCGCTGGACCTGTGCGACGACATCGTGATCCTCCACAACGGCGTGCTGGCTCCGGTAGACCGCGAACAGCTGGACGACGATGACTACAAGGACAAGATAATCGCCGCCCTCAAGGAGGAGAACGATGCCTGACAGTCTGTTCCTCCTCATAAAGCTCAGGCTCACATAC
>CACYBC010000112.1 GCA_902772615.1 uncultured Ruminococcus sp. | reverse complement strand
CCTTCTTCTGCCAGATCCTCCAGAAACCGCCCCAGCCGGTCCACGACAGCATCGAGAGGCTCCATGCCTTCCGGAGCTTTTTCATTTATGAAATCCGAAAAGAATCTGCGTATCTCGGGTACGGGATCATTCAGGTCCATTCCTTCATATGGGCCGTAATCCATCTCCAGAAGTCTGTCATCGGTCACTACGGAAACGCCGTCACCCGCAGCTATCCTAGCTGTATCCAGCGCTCGTTTCAGCGGACTGGAAAAGATCCTGTCAAATACGATACCGTTCTCTCTGAGCCATTTTCCGGTCTCTTCGCCTGCCTGAGTCCGGTATCATTCAGCAGAGTATCGCTTCTGCTCTGCAGAAGTTTTGAACTGTTCATCTCCGTCTGACCGTGTCTGAGTATATAGATCGTTATTGATCCGGCTCCTTTCCTGAGACCTGCAGCTTACATTCTTCTCGAGATCATGTGTCCCGGGCTTTTAAACAGGCGCCCTTCCGCGCAGGCGGAAGAGCGCCGTTCAGTTTTGGTATTCTCCGTCAGAGCATCACTTTACGACGATGTTGACCAGTTTGTTCTTAATGACTATCTCCTTGACTATGGTCTTTCCGTCTATAGCCTGCGCGACCTTATCGTCTGCTTTTGCAGTGCTAAGCACCGTTTCGTTGTCGGAATCCAGCGGCACATTGATCCTTCCGCGCAGTTTGCCGTTGATCTGGACAGGCATCTCAACGACGCTGTCGATGCATTTCGTTTCGTCATACTGAGGCCACTTCTGCTGAGATATCTGTCCGCCGAATCCGCATCTCTCATACGCCTCTTCGGTCATGTGGGGGATGAAAGGATTGCACAGTATGAGCAGTGTCCTGTACTCGGCTCTGTTGATGCTACCCTTCTTCCCGATATCGTTCACCAGAGACATAAGCGCCGCAATAGCCGTATTGGCCTTCAGATTCTCTATATCGCTCCCGACCTTCTTGATTGTCCTGTGGAAGGCTGATTCGAACTCAGGCGAGTAAGCGTCGCCGTCCGTCAGGACATCCTGCAGCTGCCAGACTTTCTCGATGAACCTTCTGCAGCCCTTGATGCTGCTGGTAGACCAGGGTGCTGCCTGCTCGAAGTCACCTATGAACATCTCATAGAGTCTCAGTGTATCGGCGCCGTAATCCCTTACTATGTCGTCAGGGTTGACAACGTTGCCCAGAGACTTGGACATCTTTACGATAGGATGGTCAGCCATCTCACCGTATTTCTCCACAAGGGCCTTTCTGGCATTTTCCTCGCTGCCGTACTCCTTTATGAGTTCCTGCTGTTCATCCTTCGTCATGTTTACGAAGCTGTGAGGATTGAGTCCCAGGATCATTCCGTGACTCGTTCTCTTTGCGTATGGCTCCTTGTATGGTACGACGCCGATATCGTAAAGGAACTTGTGCCAGAACCTGCTGTACAGGAGATGCAGCGTGGTATGTTCCATGCCGCCGTTGTACCAGTCCACAGGTCCCCAGTAATCTATAGCTTCCTTGCCGACGAGGGCTTCATCGTTGTGCGGATCCATATATCTCAGGAAATACCAGCTGGAGCCTGCCCACTGAGGCATCGTATCGGTCTCTCTTTTTGCAGGTCCTCCGCAGCACGGACATGTGGTATTCACCCAGTCTGTATGTCTCGCGAGCGGGCTCTCCCCGTCTTCGCCCGGTTCAAAATCGGTGATATCCGGCAACAGAAGAGGCAGCTGGTCTTCCGGTAAAGGCTGCCACCCGCACTTTTCGCAGTAGACCATGGGTATCGGTTCGCCCCAGTAACGCTGGCGGCTGAACACCCAGTCCCTGAGCTTGAAGTTGGTCTTCTTGGAACCTTTTCCGTTTTTCTCCAGCCACTCGTACATGGCATTCTTGGCGTCCTCCACAGACATTCCGTCCATGAAGCCGGAATTAACGAGGATACCGGTCTCGCAGTCGGTGAAGGCCTCTTCCTGAACATTTCCGCCTTTTACCACTTCAATGATCGGCAGGCCGAACTTCTTTGCAAACTCCCAGTCGCGGGTATCGTGCGCCGGGACCGCCATGATGGCTCCAGTGCCATAACTCGCAAGCACATAGTCAGAGATGAATATAGGGATCCTGTTTCCATTGACGGGGTTGATCGCTTCCACGCCTTCCAGTCTTACGCCAGTCTTGTCCTTCGCAAGTTCCGTGCGCTCAAAATCAGACTTGCGCGCAGCTTCCTCCTGATAGGCTTTCACCTCTTCGGGATTCAGGATCGTTCCGTTATCCAGCCAGTTCCTGACATACTGATGTTCAGGGCTGAGCACCATGTAGGTCGCGCCGAACAGAGTATCGCATCTGGTAGTGAATACGGTGATCTTCTCGCCGGTCGTCGCAGTGAAATCCACTTCAGCGCCGTATGAACGCCCGATCCAGTTCCTCTGCTGTGTCTTTACTCTCTCGATATAATCGACTTCGTCCAGATCGTCTATAAGACGGTCCGCATATGCTGTGATCTTCAGCATCCACTGGCTTTTTGTCTTCTGTACGACAGGGCTCCCGCACCGCTCGCAGACGCCGTTTACCACTTCCTCGTTTGCAAGAACAACTTTGCAGCCGGTGCAGTAGTTGACGTTCATCTCCTTCTTGTAGGCAAGACCGTGTTTATACAGCTGAAGGAATATCCACTGAGTCCACTTGTAATAAGAAGGATCCGTGGTGTTCACCTCACGGTCCCAGTCAAATGACAGTCCAAGGCTCTTCAGCTGATCCCTGAACCTCTTGACGTTGTTCTCAGTTACTATCTCGGGATGTATATGGTTCTGCATAGCGAAATTCTCGGTCGGCAGCCCGAAAGCATCCCATCCCATCGGATAGAGGACATTATATCCCTCCATCCTTTTCTTTCTGGCTACAGTATCCAAAGCCGTATAGCTTCTGGGATGGCCAACGTGAAGTCCGGCTCCGGACGGATAGGGAAACTCCACCAGGCCGTAAAATTTCGGCATGGAATGATCGTCCTTGGCAGCGAATGTTTTCTCATCATCCCAGATCTTCTGCCATTTTTTCTCTATGTTTCTATAGTCATAAACAGCCATCTGTATCAATTCTCCGAATCATCAAAATCAACGATATCCGCATCAGCCCACAGTTTTTCGAGCTGATAATACTCCCTGGCTTCTCTGGTGAACACATGCGCGATAACGCTTCCGGCGTCCATCAGAACCCAGCTTTCACCGCCGCGCCCTTCCCTGCGCGGCGCAGGAAGGCCGAGTTCAGAAAGTCGGTCCTCCGCCGCATCGGCCAGCGCGCGAACCTGTGTGTTGCTCTGACCGGTAACCAGTACGAAGTAATCCGCAAGGGTCGTCAGCTCCTCAACCTTGAGTATCTTGATGTCCTGCCCGACCTTGTCGGCAAACGCATCAGCGAATTCTTTTGCCAGTTGTAATGATTCCAAAACAAGTCTCCTTATATGTATTCAAGCCGGGATCTCCGGCAGCGACATATCCTCGGCGAGGACATGATCAGTGTATGCTCTCATTCTGTCATTTATCAGCGATGCCGCTTCGGCACGCCGCACAGACCAGACAGTCAGTCTGCTGCTTCCGTATCCGTAGACCATCCTTCCGGGCAACACGAAATAATCGATCATCGAACCGCTCTTTTCGTAAAGTCTGTCCGACAGTTTTCTGATCTCCCTTACGGAAAGATCGCAGTCTATGCTTTTTTTGTTCTCCTTGATAAGAGCGGCAGCTTCCTTCTCCGGCATTCCCAGGAATGCTTTTACCATTCCCTCCATGAAGGCGGCTCTCAGGAGGCTGACAGTCTCATCGGAACTGATGTCCGGAGAGATGATATAGTTCTTCACATCGTCAGCGTGAAAGATATGTTCTCCTGCTTCCATTGTCTCTTCTTCGGAGACCTGCAGTTCGTTCTCCAGCGACAATCTCACGCCCCCCAGTCTCTCCGCTATGTCCGGAAGGACGGAAACATCAAAAAGGAAATAATTATCCACCGGCAGTACGAAACAATCAGCGATGCAGTCGGCAAGTGCTGCCGCACCCCCTCCGGTCTCATCTGTCGTGCCCCAGTTCAATGCTCCGCTTAATCTTCCGTATCTGACTTCATCAGCGCCGACAAGTGTATTCCCGGGCAGATACATCACACCGGCCTTTCCGGTCTCAGTATCCAGATTGATGAGAAGGACCATTTCCGCCAGTGCTGCCCCGTCAGTTTCCTCTACTCCCGCTACCAGGATGTTTCTGGCAGATCTCGACGCCGGTGACGGAGTTGATATCCTTCCGGGCAGTTCGGCCCCGGACCAGTACGGCCTTCTTGCAGACAGCAATGAGATACCGCCGAGCACCAGTGAGACCGATGCCAGGAGAACAAGTATTCTTACCGCCCAGTTTTTTCTCAAAATGTAATCCTGCCTTCTTACAGATCTCTCACGCAGCTGTTATAAGCGTCGAGAGTTCTGGGATCGATCACTGCATTCCTTTCCAGGAGCTCAGCGATCGTATATTTGATACCTTCCAGCAGAGCCTCGTCTGCGTCGCGCTCTGCCGTTTTTCTGACTTTTATACAGTCGTCGTATTTTCTGTCTTCCGATATGTAGTCCGCCAGGAACAGCGTCTTATCGAGAGGCGTCATCCCGTCTCTTCCCGATGTGTGAAAGCGTATCGCATCACATATCTCACGGTCCAGTCCAAGCACTTCGGAAGCATACTCTCCGGCTGCAAAAGCATGCCATAACGCATGTTTCCCAGCCAGATCTTTGTCCCCAATTATATCCGAGGCACCAAGTGTTTTCAACAAAACATCGTCGCTCTCTTCCTTGAAGATATCGTGCAGATATCCAGCCAGTTCAGCCCTGTCCGGATCGGCCCCGAATCTTGGCGCCAGCTCACGGGCTGCTTTAGCGACGCACTGCGTATGGTAGTAACGCCTGTCCGAAAGTCTCTCCCGTGCGAGGTTGTCAGCTTCCGTAATCGTCATTTTCTGTAAAGGCCTCTCTTTCTGATATAGCCGGCAGCTTCTCTTGAAAGCAGCCCGTCCACATCTTCATCGGTCCACACAGTCCTTCTGATCTCTGTGGATGACACCTCCACAGGGGTGAATCTCAGAAGGATGATCCTTGCTCCTTCCTTCCTCAGACGGTCAGCTGCATGTTCGAACTCATCCAGCTCCTCATTCCGGCAGCCGGCGACCAGAACGACCTTGGCCATGATCCTGCGGTACAGACGCCAATAACGGAACGAAGACAGCATGTCGGAACCTATGAGCATGTAAAGCTTACGTCCCGGATACTTCTTCAGGAGTTTCCTTACGGTCTTGTAGGTGTAGCTGCGCCAGCCTCTCCCCTCCAGCGTTGATACCCTCACATTCTT